>JANWZC010000004.1 GCA_025054975.1 Raineya sp. | reverse complement strand
CAGGAGCAAAATTTTGAGGAGTTTTGAGACGCAACTTCCTACCGCTTACATTTACACCTGCTCCATTGGCATTAAATTCGTGGAATATGGCATCATTTTCGGCATTTTTTATCCAAATTTTGCCTGAACCTACAAAAATATTTTCATCAAAAGTAATTTCCAAAGGACTATCTACGGCTACTTGATTAGCCAAATGAACAGGATGAAGTTCTACGATTTGGGGTGGTGTATCTTCTACAATGAGCGTATTGTCGTAGGTAAGTGTACTTTTGGCAACCAAAAAAATACGAGGGTCAAAACTTACACTAACTACCTGCGAAGCAAAGGGAATTTTATGTTTTTGGAAATTTGCATTTTGGGCAAAACGCACAATCGTGGTATTGCCATTGATGTCAGTTAAGCCCAACTCAAAAGGCATTTTGAAAAAGGTTGTAACCGAAGGCTTTGAAGTAGTTTGTTCAGAAATAAGATGAAAAAAGCCATCTTTCCAATTCCAAGTAATTCTGTAAGTTGGATAACCTTCTCCTCTGAACCATTGCGGTAAGAAATCTTGCGTAAGATTTACCCCTGTAACATTCTGCACAACGCTTGCAAATAGATTGTAATTGACATTTTGATGTTTGTAGGTATTCGTAAAAGTATTGATTGCTTGCGTGAAAAGAGCGTCATTATTCACCAAATAGCGTATCATGTGAATAAGGCAAGCTCCTTTTTGATAAATCAAGCGATTATCAAACATCGCTGTAGTATTGAGCGAGTCGGCAAGATATACACTACCACCAGGTTGGCTCATTACATTATTTCGCCAGCTGTTGTAGGTATTTTGAGCAGAACTTAAACTAACAAAATGCTCTCGGTACAAATATTCAGAGTAAGTTGCAAAACCTTCGGTAAGTCCGATTTCACTAAAAGAGAAAAGCGTAAGGGCATTACCAAACCATTGATGGGCGAGTTCGTGGGCTATCACAGTGTTCGGAAAGCCCATCATAGAAGACATGGTTTGATTTTCCAAGTAGAAATTGTGAGGCACTTGGCAATGTCCGTATTTTTCATTGGCAAAGGGATATTCACCAAAAAGTTCGCAAAATTTTTCCAAAGTAGCTTTGGTTTGGTTCAAGTTGGCTTGGTTAGCTGTAATAGAAGCATTATCGTACAAATAATTGATTATGGGAATGGTTTTGGAGTTGAAATTTGCATTTACTACATAATCGCTGTATTCGCCTACGGCAAAGGAAATCAAGTAATAGGCTATGGGATATTTACTTTCCCACTCGTAACGCAATTTTCCACCTCCCACATTAACAACTTGCTTCAAAATTCCTTGCGAACCTACTCTATTGGTGGCAGAGGTGGTAATATACACTTTCACAGAGTCGGCTTTGTCGGCAAGAATTTGTTTGACAGGCATCCAGTCGGCAGTGCCATAAGGTTGGCTCATGGTGTAGGTGTATTTTTTGCCGTTGGGGGCAGTTCGTTGGCAAAATCCTGCATCAGGATTGCTGTTATCCACGGGACCATTGCCGCTGTAATAAATAATTGCTTCAAAAAATTCTCCTTCGTTGATAGTACCTATCAGATTAACACGAATTTCGTTGTTGGTGCGTGTAATAGCCGAGCCTGTATGCGTGATATTTTTCACTACTACCGAGCTGATTGTATAATTAGGATGCAACTCAAAGGCAAAAGTAGTAATGTTCGCATTGGCTTGGGCAAAAATACGTACATTGCCTGAAATGAAAGTAGTATTAGTTTCTACGTTAAGATTTAAATGATACTGCTTTACATCGTAAAGCATCATTTTGTTGTAAAGGTCTTGGGAGAAATTCAGTCTTTCGTTGGTATGGCAAGCCAAATTTCTATGATAAGAACAAGCAGAGTTTTGCCTTTGTGCAAACAAAGAAAAAATAAAAAAGTATGATAGAAGTGTAAAAAGTTGTTGCATAAGCGTTGCAGGAATATTTTTGCCCAAGTTACAAAATTTTTTTTACTTTTTGTGAAACCTTTTGAAAAATCCTGCGTAATACAAATAAAAAGGTATCTTAATCTATTGCGAAAATCGCATTTCAGTAGAGTTCAGAAGGGAAATCCTCTTTATTTCCATAAAAAACGAAAAGCCCGCAAGAAACTTCCGGGCATTTCAGTAGAGCTTAAATCTCAAACTTTATTTCCGCTTCAAAGTTATGTAAATTTTACGAATTTACAAAAATTTTTTCAAAAGAATTGGTTTGAAACTTGTATTTGCCACGCAAGAAATAAAAAAGTTTTGTCTAAAAATAAGTGGGTATTTGTTATTGGTTTTTGCCATACTCTTGAAATCTACACAAATAAGAACAGAAACATTGTTCTATTTGTTACAACTTTGAGAGATGGTGATGTAATTTTTTTCTTTAATTTCATCCTTTGAAGTGTTGCCAACCTTGTGCTTGAATTTTAGCAGTATTACCAGAACGCAAAACTAAATGGACTTGTTTTTCAGGTTCAGTGAAATAGCCAATGGTGCTAATTTCAGGGTGTAATTTGATTTTTTCGTAATCTTCTTGCCGAATGCTGAAAAGTAATTCGTAATCTTCACCGCCATTGAGGGCAGCGGTGATAGGTGAGATATTAAAATCGTTGATGGCTGCATCGTAGGTTTCTTGTGCAATAGGCAATTTATCTTCATAAATCATTGCTCCCAAACCTGACTGCGTACAAAGATGTAAAATTTCTGAAGCCAAGCCATCAGAAATGTCAATCATAGCTGTTGGTACTACTTGTAAATCAGCCAGTTCATAGATGATATCTGTACGTGCTTCGGGACGTAATTGCCTACGCACTACATAATCTCTGCCCTCCAATTCGGGTTGCATGTCAGGATTAGCTAGAAATACCTGTTTTTCACGCTCTAATACCTGCAAACCCATATAAGCCGCTCCCAAATCACCTGTAACACAAATAATATCACCTTTGCGGGCGGTATTGCGATAAGTGATTTTATCTTTGGCAACTTCCCCTAAAGCCATCACCGAAATAAAAAGTCCGCTTCGTGAGGCAGTAGTATCTCCACCTACTAAATCCACCTTGTAATTTTGACAAGCAGTATGTATGCCCTCGTAAATTTCTTGCAAAGCCTCCACCGAAAACCGATTGCTCACTGCTATTGAAACCAAAATTTGTGTAGGCAAGGCATTCATAGCGGCTATATCCGAAATATTGACAGCGATAGCCTTGTAACCCAAATGTTTCAAAGGCATATAGGTGAGGTCAAAGTGTATGCCTTCTATAAGTAAATCGGTGGAGCAGACCAAATATTTTTCACCTGTATCCCAAACTGCTGCATCATCACCCACACCTTTGATTGTTTGAGCGTGAAAACGTTGCGTTTTTTCCGTAAGAAGTTTAATCAAACCAAACTCACCAATACTGCTAATTTCTGTACGTTTCATTTTGAAATTCGGATTTGTATAGTTTTCAAATCTTAAAATTGTATAAAAACTTGATAAACAATATTTTGTTAAGAGAGAGGAAAGTAAGTTCAAACATCATTGCGTTTTGAAACAACTCTAAAAGGCATTGAAAAACGAGATTTTAAGAACAGATGAAAAATAATTACCTGAAGAGCGTTTTATCACACTCTTTTTAGTTGTTGAATTGTCTTCGGCTCGTTGGTGAGTGTACTTCAGCTGTGTCCAAATACAAGTTGAAGTATGCTCAATAACAAGAGCCGAATCATTGAAAGGATAGCAAAACCCAGATTTTAAGAAAAATCTATTTATTTTCTTACTAAAACTTCATCAATTAAGCCATATTCAAGGGCTTCTTCGGCACGCATCCAGTAGTCTCTGTCAGAGTCTTTGGCAATTTGCTCAACAGATTTGCCTGTATGTATTGAAAGAATTTCATAAAGTTCATCGCGAAGTTCCAAGATGTGTCTGGCACTGATTTCAATATCCGATGCTTTTCCACCTGCTCCTCCCAGAGGCTGATGAATCATAATGCGAGAGTGTTTGAGAGCAGTTCTCTTACCCTTGCAACCTCCCGAAAGTAATACTGCTCCCATAGATGCAGCAAGCCCTGTACAAATCGTAGCTACATCAGGTCTGACATACTGCATAGTATCATAAATACCAAATCCAGCATACACCGAACCACCCGGACTATTGATGTAAAGTAAAATATCTTTTTTGGCATCAACCGACTCCAAAAAGAGTAATTGAGCTATCACAATATTAGAAACATAATCATCAATTGGAACACCTAAAAAGATAATCCTATCCATCATCAAGCGAGAAAAGACGTCCATAGCAATGGCATTCATACGGCGTTCCTCAATGATATTTGGCGTAAGATTGGTTACGGTATTTACGTAATCATCAAGAACTAAACTGTTGATGTTAAGATGTTGAGTTGCAAATTTTCTAAATTCATCTTTGGGAAACATAACTATTTGTTTTTTTTTTGTAAAACTACGATAAATCCAAAAATTTTGTCTCTTGTCTTGTGTCTTGTGTCTAATGTCTAATATCTAATATCAAAATCCTGCCAAAAGCAGAGCAATATCATTAAAAGGCATTTCTAACTTTCTGCCTACAGCGGCGTTGGTAATTTTACCTCTGTACGCATACACACCTTTGGTAGCCCATTTGTTAGCCAGCATCATTTTTTCAAAACCTCCTGCGGCAGCGGCTTTAAGCAAAAGAGGAACAAAAATATTGCTCAACGCAATACTGGATGTATGAGCTACACGCGAAGCGATATTTGGCACGCAATAATGAATTACCCCGTGCTTTTTGAACACAGGATTTTGATGATTTCTTATTTCAGAGGTTTCAAAACAACCACCTTGGTCAATGGTAACGTCAATAATAACAGAATTAGGCTTCATTTGCGAGACCATCTCTTCGGTTACAACGCATTGGGGGCGTCCTTCTTCGGGGCGTAATGCCCCAATAGCCACATCTGTACGACTCAATGCTTCTGCCAAAATATACGGATTAAGCGTAGAAGTATAAACCTGATGCCCCAAAGTATATTTGAGCCTACGTAGCTTGTAAAGATGATTATCAAAAATTTTAATTTCTGCTCCCAAACCCAAAGCTGTACGAGCCGCATATTCTGCAACCGTGCCAGCCCCAATAATAACTACTTTGGTAGGTGGTACCCCTGTAATCCCTCCTAAAAGTACCCCACGCCCTCTATGTACCGAACTTAAATACTCCGAGGCAATCAGCATAACGGTGCTACCTGCAATTTCGCTCATAGCTCTCACTACGGGCATTCCACCTGACTTGTCTTGAATGTACTCGTAAGCTATCCCTGTAATTCGTTTTTTGTTGAGTTCTTGAATAAATTCTTTGGAAATTTTCGCCATAGGCAAGGTAGAAATGAGTGTTTTGCCTGGCTTTATCATTTCAAGTTCTTCAAGAGTAGGAGTTTCTACCTTCAAGACTACTTCCGAAGCAAATACTTTTTCTTTGTTGTATTCAATTTTAGCTCCTGCTTCACCGTACTCGCGGTCGTAGAAATGAGCATTTTCACCTGCACCACTTTCTATGACTACTTCATGTCCGTTAGCTACCAAAACAGCTACTCCTTCGGGAGTGAGAGGAATACGATTTTCAAAAGCAACACTTTCTTTGGGAATACCAATCGTAAAAGTATGTTCTTGTTTTTCTACCTCGGCAAGTTGCTCTTGTGGATAAAAAAAATGTTCTTGAGCTAATTGCTCAAACTCAAAAGATTTGAGTTGTTTGCCCATACACCTGCTTTTTCAAAAAATATTCACAAAACTACGATTTTATTTTGTAAAAAGCAATTTCAAAATTGAGAAAAAAATTTGCGTAATTCGGGCAAAATGTAGATATTTAAGCGAAATTTGCGTGTCTGCTCAGAATCATTATCGTTGTTCTAAAAAATTATGTTATGAAACTTACATCATTGTTTTTTTTGTTTGCTTTCGGCTTAATTCACGTACTTTTGGCTATTCCGACTGATTCACTTCGCTTGGAAATTGATAAAAACAAGAAAAGAGCTTGGATTATTCACAAAGTAGAACCCAAAGAAACTTTGTTTGGATTGGCACGCCGTTACAAAACTACTGCCGAAGAGATTATCAAAGAAAATCCTCAAGCTAAAAACTTGCGAATTGGTGATATTTTGCGTATTCCTTACAAGGATTTTGAAAACCAAGCTATTCTTACTGCCCCCAAAGAAAAGGATAAATCCAAAGTTAGCAAACACATCGTTGAGGCTAAAGAAACGCTTTACAGCATAGCCCGCAAGTACAACGTTTCTGTGAAAGATTTGCAAACTTGGAACAAATTAGAAAACAATGACATTAAACTTGGACAAGAACTTTGGGTTACTGCCCCTCCTGATGATAACAAAGACTTGAAAGAAATTAAAACCCAAGAAGTAACCGAAAAAACTCAAAAAGTTGAGGTAAAAGATAAGAATGAAAAAGTTGAGCAAAAAGAAATTAAGACTACGGAAGTTCATATTCACACTGTCAAGGAGGACGAATCGCCTTACAGCATTGCCAAAAAGTATAAAGTCAAACTTACGGAACTTTTGGAGTGGAACAACCTTGACCAAAATAGTCGTTTGCAAATTGGACAAAAGTTAGAGATTTATCCCTCGGGCTATAAAAAAGAAAAGCCAGAAGCCAAAGTAGAAACTAACTCTGAGAAAAATATCTCACAAGAAGTTAGAGAAAACAGCGAAAATAAAACCGCCATAGAAGCTAACGAAGCCGATATCCCTGAAATTACTCGTCAGACAATTACTATTAGTGGTTACAGCAAAGTAATTGAAAGAGGCATGGCAGTAGTTATGGAAGACGAAAAAGCAGGTAACTATACAGGTTTGCACCGAGAAGCACCTATTGGTACAATTGTAGCTGTCAAAAATGAAAATAATGGTGAAAGTGTTTTTGTAAGAATAGTAGGCAAATTACCCAGTGCAGGTAATAGCAAAGTGCTTATCAAGGTCTCTAAAAACGTTTTTGAAGCACTCGGAGCTAAGAAAAATGCTATTCCTGTGGAAGTTTCATATATTCCATGACCCTTTATAGTACCGCCATTTTGGGTGCTACAAGTTTTCTGTTACTTAAAGGGCTATCATAATATTGTGTAACGCATCTGCAAGAAACACAAAAAAACTTACATGCCAAATTTTAACTATTCATCAACAAATAATGAAGTTTTTGCTAAAATTTTTTTAGCTCTAAATTTCTGCTTAATTTTGCATTAAAAATTTGGTTTAGTAAAGGTTGAGGATGCTTACACAAAATTCTTGATGTATGGCAACAAAAACGCTTCAAAGGGTTTTGATTGCTGACGATGACCCTGATATTGTTGAGATGTTGCAGTATAATCTCAAAAAAGAGGGTTATGAAGTAAAAACTGCCAGTAATGGCAAAGAAGCTATTGAAAAAGCCTTGTCCTTTCAGCCTCACTTGATACTAATGGATATTATGATGCCTCAAATGGATGGCATTGAGGCAAGCCGTATCATCAAGGAAACGCCTGAAATCGCTGATACTTACATTATGTTCCTGACAGCCCGTTCAGAGGAATACTCTGAAATTGCCGCTTTTGATATTGGTGCAGATGATTATATTGTTAAGCCTATCAAACCCCGAGCCTTGATGAGTCGTATTGCTTCGGTTTTTCGCCGTGAAAATAAGAAAAATAAAACTGATGAAGTATTAGAAGTCAATGATTTGATTATTGATAAGCGAAGTTATACGATTACGCAAGGGGGCAATGTTTTTGAAATGCCTCGCAAAGAATTTGAATTACTTTTCTTTTTGGCTCAAAATCCTGAAAGAGTGTATTCGCGTGAGGAACTTTTACAAAAAATCTGGGGAAGCGATGTGTATGTGTTGGCTCGTACCGTAGATGTACATGTGCGTAAGTTGCGTGAAAAACTTGGTGAAGGATACATTAAAACCGTGAAAGGAGTGGGCTATAAGTTCTCATTAAATGAATAACTTTTATGAAATGGCAATCTCGTATATTGCCTTTTTCCTTGTCGCTGCTGATAGCCATTATTACTACTTCATTTACGGCTCTTTTTGAAGTTGAATCCACTATTCTCGTTGTTGTTTTTCTGATTTGTTTTGCTTCCTCTTATTTCTTGATAGCTACGGCTTTGGAGTTTTTGGTTTTTCGGGAAATCAATGAAATTTATCTTTCCTTTGAAAAAATCAAGAAAAAAGACTTCAAACTTACACGTCGCAGACTTTCTACACTCACGGCAAGTCCTTTACAACAACTCAATGAAGAATTATACGAATATGCCACCAAAAAACAAGCTGAAATTGATTATCTGACACAATTAGAGGCTTTTCGCCGAGAGTTTTTGGCTGATGTTTCTCACGAGCTGAAAACGCCTATTTTTGCCGCACAAGGTTTTATTCACACGCTCATTGACGGAGCCGTAGAAGACCCTGAAGTTCGTGATAAATTCTTGCAAAAAGCCGCCAAAAGCCTTGAAGGACTTGACCACCTTGTACAAGACCTCATTACGCTTTCGCAAATGGAGGCAGGTATTATTAAAATGCATTTCCAGGAAACCAACTTAAATTTAGTTTTAGAGGAGGTTTTTGAGCAATTGGAAGAAAAAGCCGTAGAACGCAACATTTCCCTTGAAATTGACGAACGCACCAGCCCCGAGTGTATCGTGTGGGCTGATAGAAACCGAATCAGGCAAGTGCTTATCAATTTGGTTGAAAATGGCATTAAGTATGGTAAAGAAGGCGGTTTTGTGAAAGTTTGGCTCCTACAAACCAAAGACCATTGTATCATAGAGGTGGAGGATAATGGCACGGGTATTCCGAAAAAACATCTTACTCGCATTTTTGAACGTTTTTATAGAGTTGAAAAAAGCCGTTCCAAAGAAAAAGGAGGCAGCGGATTAGGATTAGCAATTGTTAAGCAAATCGTAGAGGCTCACGAAGGAAATATAGAAGTAGAGAGTAAAGTGGATAAGGGTTCTACATTTCGGGTTACGCTTAAACGCTTTCCCAGTAAAGTTACGGAAAATATTTCTACACAATCTGCTATGGCAAATCCTGCTTGATTTTTGCTTTCTTGGCGGAAAGTTTTTTTCTTTGCCGAAAGCCTTTTGTATGAAGCTCTTACCTTCTGCTTTCCTTGAAAGAATAAGCGATTTTCTGCCTGAAAATCAAGATAAATTTTTAAGTAGCCTTTCAGAAAGTCCTATTGTTTCATTGAGGCTCAATCCTTTCAAAAAACTAAATCATTTACCCTTTTCGCCCATGTGTGCGGTAGCTTGGTGCGAGGATGGTTACTACCTTTCGCAAAGACCTTCTTTTACGGAAAATCCTTTGTTTTGGGCAGGGGCATTTTACGTGCAAGAGGCTTCATCTATGTTTTTGGAGCAAATCTTTAAGCATATAACATCACAAAACCCCTTAAAAATTCTTGATTTGAGTGCCGCACCAGGAGGCAAAAGCACTCATTTGCTTTCGCTGATGAATGAAAATAGCCTATTGGTAAGCAACGAGATTATCAAAAATAGAGCAGAGATACTTGCAGAAAATTTAGCTCGTTGGGGGAGCAAGAATTATGTAGTTACGCAGAGTAATCCTGAAAGTTTGGGCAAATTAGAAAATTTTTTTGACATCATCCTGGTAGATGCTCCTTGCTCGGGAGAAGGGATGTTTCGTAAAGATAGTACAGCTATTGCTGAGTGGTCGGAGGCGAATGTATTGTTTTGTGCCAAGCGACAAAAAGAAATTCTTGCTAATATTTTACCTGCTCTTGCTCCTTCGGGTTACTTGATTTACAGCACTTGTACCTTCAACCGAAAAGAAAATGAAGAAAATCTGCATTGGCTTTGTGAAAACTTTAATCTTCAAAGTGTGCAAATTCCTATTGCTACTGAGTGGAATATTGTAGAAGTACAAGAAAAAGGAAGATTTGCTTATCGTTTTTTTCCACATCTTTTACGAGGAGAAGGCTTTTTTGTGGCTTGCTTGCGAAAAAAAGTAAGTCCTGTGCAAATAGGTAAGTACAAGAAAGATTTGTTTCAAGAATTGGATAAAAATCAAAAAAATGTAGTTCAGCAGTGGGTTGTGGGAGAAAATCAGGAGTTTTTTAGTTATCAAAATCAAGTTTTTATGCTCAATCCCTTGCATAGAACTTGGATAAGTCAGCTTGCAAGCTATGCGTACATCAAGCAAGTAGCCCTAAAAGTCGGTGAGTTCAAGGGCAAAGACTTTATCCCAAGTGCAGAATTGGCATTGAGTAGTTGTGTTTCTCAAAACATTTCACGCATTGAACTTTCTACCAAAGAGGCTTTACAATTTTTAAGCAAACAAGAATTAAATCTTACATTAGGCGAAAAAGGTTGGTATTTGGCAACACATCAGAATTTGGGTTTAGGTTGGTTGAAAAATCTTGGTGGGCGAGTGAATAACTATTACCCCTCCGAATGGCGAATACGCAAAACTATTCAGTAGGCACAATTTTTTCTTGGAAAAGTCCTAAAAAATTTTTGCAAAACTGCTAAATTCTGTATTATTGAAAGCGAAAATGAAAGTTAGGAGAGCAGGTCTTAAAAAAACAACGCCTATGAGTAAAATTGATATAGAATTTAACAAAAATGAAGATTTGATGAAGCAATGGGTTACACAACTCAATGCAAAATGGGCAAAAGTGAAGTTGGGGGGAGGAGAAAAAAGAATAGCCGCTCACAAAGCCAAAGGTAAGATGACGGCTCGTGAGCGTATAGATTACCTTTTAGATAAAGATAAACCACAATTAGAAATAGGTGCTTTTGTAGGAGAAGGGATGTATGAAGAGGAAGGGGGATGCCCTTCGGGAGGGGTGGTAGTAGTGATTGGCTACATTGCAGGAAGACAGTGCATTGTGGTAGCTAACGATGCCACCGTAAAAGCAGGAGCATGGTTTCCGATAACCGCTAAAAAAAACTTACGAGCCCAAGAGATTGCTATGGAAAATCGCCTGCCTATCGTGTATTTGGTGGATAGTGCAGGCGTGTATTTACCTATGCAGGCAGAGGTTTTTCCCGATAAAGAGCATTTTGGCAGAATTTTTCGCAATAATGCCGTCATGAGTTCAGAAGGTATTATTCAGATTGCGGCGATTATGGGAAGTTGTGTAGCAGGAGGAGCATACTTGCCTATCATGAGCGATGAAGCCTTGATTGTAGAGGGTACAGGTTCGGTATTTTTAGCAGGTTCGTATTTAGTGAAATCAGCGATTGGAGAAGATGTAGATAACGAAACTTTGGGCGGAGCTACTACACATTCAGAAATTTCAGGGGTTACCGATAACAAATACCCCAATGACGAGGCTTGTTTGGATGCTATCCGCAAGATTTTTGAAAAAATCGGACATTTTGAGAAAGCAGGTTTTGATAGAATTGAGCCTGCTATGCCTAAAAAAGATATGAAAGAAATTTATGGCATTTTACCTGCCGATAGAGTGAAACCTTATGACATGCGAGAGATTATTGAACGTTTGGTAGATAATTCAGATTTTGAGGAGTACAAGGCTTTATACGGAAAAACTTTACTTTGCGGATATGCACGCATAGATGGCTGGGCGGTGGGTATTGTGGCAAATCAACGCAAAATGGTAAAAACCAAAAAAGGCGAAATGCAAATGGGAGGAGTTATCTACTCCGACTCTGCTGATAAAGCCGCTCGTTTTATCATGAACTGCAATCAACGGAAAATTCCTTTGGTGTTTTTGCAAGATGTTACAGGGTTTATGGTAGGCAGTAAATCCGAACATAATGGCATCATCAAAGACGGAGCTAAAATGGTCAATGCTATGGCGAATAGCGTTGTACCTAAATTTACTATCATCATAGGCAATTCATATGGGGCAGGCAACTATGCTATGTGTGGCAAAGCCTACGACCCCCGTTTGATTTTTGCGTGGCCCTCAGCTCAAATTGCTGTAATGAGTGGAGCTTCAGCAGCAAAAACCCTACTCCAAATTCGCATAGCAACTCTGGAAGCCAAAGGACAAAAAATTACTCCCGAAGAGGAAGCTAAACTCTTGGAGGAAATCACAGAAATTTACAACAATCAACTCTCACCCTATTATGCGGCGGCTCGCTTGTGGGTAGATGGTATCATTGACCCATTAGACACTCGTAAAGTAATTTCTATGGGCATTGAAGCCGCTAATCATGCTCCCATTACCAAAAGATATAATGTGGGAGTAATTCAGGTATAGGTTTGCTCAACTATACTCAAAAAACTTAATAACTTTAAGCCCCCCTTTTGTCTTATTTCGGCTTGCTGAACAACAAGCCAAAATGTCAAAAGGGGGGCTTAAAATCAAGTTTTTTTCGGTCTAACGCCAAACTTCTCAAATTTTCAAATTTACTTGCTTTGCATTGTCTCTAAACGAGCTTTATACTTTTGAGCATTGGTTCTTTCTTGGGAATTGTAATGCTCTTTGATGATTTCATCGTACACGGCAATTGCATTTTTGTAGTCATTTTTCAATTCGTAGGCAAGTGCCAGTTTGGTCAAATACATAGGTGAATAGTATTGATTGGTGTAATAATAAGCGGCTTTGCGATAATAAGAAATAGCGTTATCTAATTGATTGAGTTCCATATAAGCATCGCCTATGAGGCAATAGGCACGCCCTTGAATAATTTTATCCGAAGAGCTAAACTTTTCTAATTCTTTGATAGCTTCTTTGAATTTTCCTTCTTTTAGCAGAGCAATGCCTGTATAAAAATGTGCTAACTCAGCAGATTGTGTAAGAGGATATTCATCGGCTACTTTGGGAGCAGACCAATATTTCCATTTGCCTTTGCTATCTTTTTCGCCTTTTAATACTTTGTTGAGCGAGTCGTTACGGAAAAAATATTCTGCGGGATAAAGTTTAGCAGATGCGGATTTTTCTTGCTCATTTGTGTAGTATCTCCAACCAAAATAAGCTCCTATTCCTACCAAAAGACCAGCCAAAACTATTAAAATAGTTTTCTGATTTTTCCTTAAAAACTCCTCTGATTTATCCCAAACAATTTCAGGATTTTCCAAGATATTTTCTTTACCTTCGGTAGTTTCTACGGGAGTTATTTCAGTTTTTTCTTGGGCTTTCTTTTTTGCCTTCTCTTCAAAATGCTTGATTTTTGTCATTGGCTTTCAAATTTTGAACCGCAAATTTAGAGTTTTTAATTATTTTGTGCAAACCTTTTTCTAAAAAATTACATTCGGCAAGCGGCTTCTTGGTTTCTTAATTTTTCTTGCTCGTGTTTCCTGCGGATTTCTTCTTGCTTTTTGCGTTTTTCCTCTTCTTGCCTACGCACAAGGTATGCATTTGGTTTTTGAGGAGGAGGATTGGCTGTAACAGGTTGATTGATAGGTTCAAGGTCAATAACAATTTCCACTACATTGGAATTAGGATTTGCTTTGAAGGTTTTTGCAAAACTTTTGAAACCACTATCCCC
This sequence comes from Raineya sp., assembly GCA_025054975.1. Lineage (GTDB taxonomy): Bacteria > Bacteroidota > Bacteroidia > Cytophagales > Thermonemataceae > Raineya. The sequence continues at coordinate 19,198 of JANWZC010000004.1, read as the reverse complement.
TTCAAATTTAGTTTCAAAAGTGTTTATTTTTCTCTGCGTAATAATCATTAACTCACCTGTGCCTGCTTTACTCCATTCGGTGGCAAAATTGCTATTGTTTTCGTAAAAGTTGATTTCTCGGCGTAATGGGGCTTTGGTACGAGCATTGCGAACTATACCCTTGATGATAAACGTGTAATTAGGCTTCATTTCAGGGGGAGATTGGCTGATGTCTGCCATATAAATATCACTATCACGAATAAAATATGCTTCTTTGCCGTCAGAAGTTACAATGAAACCATAATCATCTTGGGCAGTGTTGAAAGGTGAGCCTACATTGTAAATAGTGGGATTTTTACCTGCAAGCAAATCTTTGAGGTTCGTTTTGTAAATATCTAACCCACCAAAACCTTTATAGCCGTTGGAGGCAAAATAAAGAGTTTCTCCGTCTGCGGCAATGAAAGGAGAACGTTCATCAAAAATTGTGGAAATAGATAATTTTTTCGGATAAGTCCAAGTGCCGTTTTTCAAGAAACTAACGTACAAATCCATATTGCCGTCATATTTTCCTACGGCTACAACAAGAGTTTTGCCATCAGGAGATATTGTCATTCCGTCAGTGGCTAATTCAAGTCCGTTTTCATCTCTGTCTCTGAAAAAGCTGTTAATTCCACCACCTAATCCTCGTACATTTACCCATTTTTTATTGCCAATTCTATCGGCTTTGTAATAAGGACCACCATTTTCACGCCAGTTGCTCCAACTCTGAAAATATACAGTTTTGCCATCAGGAGAAATATTAGGCTCATCTTCTCCTGAACTCGTATTGATGTCTTCGCTCAAACACTCGGGAGCAAGCCAATTTTTTCCTACGCGTTGCGAGTACCAAATGTCTCCATCGGCTTCCCACTTGCCCTTGAAACGCAAGTAACGAGTATTTGACCAAGGCATTTCGCCACGCGAAGACATGAAAAACAAATACTTCCCATCTGGAGTAATATTCAGATTGACTTCACGAAAAGATGAATTAAGTTGGGGAAGTGCTTTGATACTAATACTGGCAGGTTGTTTCAAAATCTGAACATTTTGGGCTGTTGTAAGAAAAGTTAAACTACTTAAAAACAATATGGCTCCAATTTTTTTCATTCTTACAACAGATTTTACCCCAAAATAAAAAGCTCAAAAAAAACCTGAGCTATACATTTAAGGTTTTCAAATTCTCGGGAGAGAGTGGCTTGTTAAGGTATTTTTTTACGTACTGATACTTTTTAGCTTTGCTCATATCTTGCGGATTGATAGAAGAAGTAAGCATCACGATTTTGCAATATTCTTTGGTAGTGGGACTAAGTGTTTCAAATTCATCAAGAAACTGAAAGCCGTCCATCAAGGGCATATCAATATCTAAAAAAATCAAATCAGGCAAGCCTTGATTACCTGTCATAGGTGCAATTTTTTCAATGTTACGCAAAAATTCAATAGCACTTTTGCCTCCTGTATGCGTAAAGATGTAATCGCAAATATTTGCTGCCTCAATAATTTTTTGGTTTATCAAGTTGTCTATCTCATTGTCATCAATGAGCATAATTGCTTTGTAAGGTTTTTGCGTAGCCATATTTCGTAATTGATTTAAGGTGCCTAAATGTATGAAAAAGGTTTTAATAAACAAACTTTTCCTTAAAAATCAAATTTAATTCCTTGTGCCAAAGGCAGTTCAGTGCTATAATTGATGGTATTGGTTTGCCTACGCATATAGGCTTTCCAAGCATCTGAACCCGACTCTCTACCGCCTCCTGTTTCTTTTTCGCCTCCGAAAGCTCCTCCAATTTCTGCCCCTGATGTCCCAATATTCACGTTAGCAATTCCGCAGTCCGAGCCTGCACAAGAAAGGAACGTTTCTGCTTCCAAGAGATTGGTTGTAAAAATTGCTGATGAAAGTCCCTGTTTTACATCATTCTGAATGGCTATGGCATTTTCTACACTGCCTTGATACTTAATCAGGTACAAAATAGGGGCAAAAGTTTCTTCTTGCACCATTTCGTAATGATTTTCAGCCTCCACAATAGCAGGCTTCACATAATTTCCTTTGCCTTCCAGTACCTCACCACCTACCAATAACTTTCCTCCTTCTTGTTGAACTTTCTGCAAAGCCTGCTGGAACATTCTTACAGCGTCTTTATCAATGAGCGGTCCCACGAGCGTTTTGCTATCCAAAGGGTTGCCGATAGGCAAAGTAGGATAAATTTTCAATAGACGATTTTTCACTTCTTCATATACTTTTTCATTCACAATCAGGCGGCGTGTAGTGGTACATCTTTGTCCTGCTGTGCCTACTGCTCCAAAAACTACCGCTCGGATAGCCAGTTCTAAGTTAGCATTCTCGGTAATAATGATAGCATTGTTTCCACCAAGTTCAAGGATAGTTTTGCCCAAACGTTTAGCAACGGCTTCTGCTACTTTTTTCCCCATACGTGTAGAACCTGTCGCTGAAACCAAAGGCACACGAGGGTCATTGCTGATAAGTTCGCCAACAGAAGCATCTCCCAAAATAAGGCTAAAAATACCTTCGGGTAAGTTATTTTCGCGTAATACTTTTGCAACAATATGTTGGCAAGCAATGGCTGTAAGCGGAGTTTTTTCAGAAGGTTTCCATACACATACATCTCCACAGACAGCAGCAATCATGGCATTCCAAGACCACACAGCCACAGGAAAGTTAAATGCTGAAATTATCCCTACTACTCCCAACGGATGCCATTGCTCATACATACGATGCATAGGACGTTCCGAATGCATGGTAAGTCCATAAAGTTGGCGAGAAAGACCTACCGCAAAATCGCATATATCAATCATTTCTTGCACTTCCCCTAAGCCTTCTTGCAAAATTTTACCCATTTCGTAAGTAACCAACTTGCCCAAAGGTTCTTTGTAGGCACGTAATTTTTCCCCAATTTGTCTAACGATTTCTCCACGTTTGGGAGCAGGTACTTTTTGCCAAACCTTAAATGCTTCTTGGGCTTTTTGAATAACTACTTCATAATCCTGTGCGGTGGCTAATTCTACGGTAGCAATGGGTTCGTCATTGATAGGAGAGTATATGGTTTTCTTGATTCTATTGCCTAATTTTGCCCACTCTTGACCAGTGCTATATGCAGGATTTTCAGGTTGGATACCTAATTGGTAAAGAATTTCTTGAATGGAAGTTTGCGAAGTTATCATAACAAAAAAATTTGTAATCACAAACTTATAATTTTTGAAGGAAAAATACAATTTTAAGTAAGAAAATTCAGTTATTTGAACTTTTGTGTAGCAATCATTCGGAGCATATCTCGTTTGACAAACTCAATGACAGGAGCGAGAGAATCATTATCATTAGCAGTACGGAAATAAATAGCGGCACGCAAAAAATGTTTTACAGAGTCGGTGGTATAGAATTGCAAATGGCTGGGAATTTCGCCTTCAAAACCTATGGCAAGCACAGGTAAGTTTTGAGCATTTTTATATTCATAATATTTAAGGGCTTCGGCTCGGTAGAGATGTTTGGAAGCAAGACGATGAGAGTCGTCAATGAGTTCAGCAAGTTTTTGAGTGGGGTTGTCGCTGATATTTTTATAAGTAATTTGAATCTCCGATTTGCCTAACTTGGGGTAAATTACATGTATCCAATAACGTTCTGCTAAATGTGAGCTGTCAGGACGAATAATAGCTTCTTTGGAGTATTCAAAAGTGTAAGGAAAAGTATCAGGCAAAGGACGATACTCGTTTTTAGGTAAAAGAATTCGGTTATAACCTTTGGGTTTAGGAGTAAATTGTGCTTCTTCGTTCTGACTTTTCCACCAAAAAAAGGTTAGTAATATCACGGCGGTAAAAGCAACTCCCGAAAAAATAAAAATATTTAGTTTGGACATAACATTGGCAATTTTTGCAAATTAAGCAAAAACCACTAACTACCACAAAAATTATTCACGAGTAAAATCAATGGCATCAATAATATTTCTGCCTTGGGGAGTGCTTTTGATTTTCAGGAAAACTCGGTAGTTACCATTGGAGGAGGCATATTTCATAATGGAATAGCTCAATCCTGCTGATTGCCCTTTGTGATAACTTTCAAAACTTTCAGGAATAGGAGGATTTTTGCTGAAAAAATCTTTTATGACAAACTCTGCTTGAGTGCGGCTATAATTTTGTTTTTTGCCTTCAATATTAATTTCTATAGTTTCATTGAAAAAGCGAGCTAAATTGCGAGCATCTCCGTGTTTTAAGTAGCTTTCGGCTTCGTTCATATCTTTTCTCACTTCTGCACCCCCTCGCTGAACTTGTGCCTGTAATGTCAGAGTTCCTATTATCAGAATTCCAAACGTAAGAATATATTTTGCTAAGGGTTTCATATCTGCACAATTTTTACTAACCTAATGTGTAGAGCAAATTTCGTGCTTGAAATATCTTTGAAAAATAAAAAACTTTTTTAAGACCGATTAGCAGATTGTTTAGCAAAATACTGACTAATCACAAATTCAATAGACGGGAAGCTATTAGCGAGCAAATTTTGAGCTTCGGTAAGCGAAACCCATCGGATTTCTTCTATATCTTCTTCGGCTTGCGGATGAGCTTCCATTGGATTGGAGGTAGTCATTAGATACCACTTTGTTTTTTTAATTACCATTTTTCCTCCCATCCAATAGTGATGCCAAGTAGTACAAAGTTTTTCTTGAATTTGAGTTTGCAAATTACATTCTTCGGCAACCTCACGAATAGCAGCGGTTTTGGCTTTTTCACCTTCATCAATTTTGCCTTTGGGCAAATCCCATTTGCCTCGCCTGAAAATCATCAAAATTTTATCTTGATAAACTACTAGCCCCCCTGAAGCCTTAACTACCTCGAAATATTTATGCAAATTCTTTTTGAACTCTTTTTTGTTTTCTACTACAAAAGTAATTTCACGAATAGCTATATTTTCCTGCTTGTCTAAAAATAGAATTGTTTGATAAAAAATTTCGGTATCTGCATTAAAAACCAAGACTTTTCCACTCAAACCTTTTAGTAGAGCATTGCTAAAAGGTATTTGACTGCAATCTAAAATATTTTGATAATAAGTGTAGTTCAATTCTTTTTCCGTAACCTGCAAACGATACTGATGAATAAAGCAATGAAGCATAATTTTGAAGTTTGCAAAAAAAAACTTACAAATATTGCTGAAATTTCAGAAAAGCCAAACAAAATTCTAAAAATTCTACAAAATATCTTGTTTTTATCTAAAAAATGCCTAACTTTGTAAAATAACTAAACGCAAAAGATTTATGAAAAGACTACTACTTTTATGCATTGCCTTGTGGGGAGTTCATGGGGCAATGGGGCAAGAAAAATGTGCCTCGCATATTTACGAACAGCAGTTGCGAGAAAAGTATCCTGAGATTTACAGGACAAAAGAGGAATTTGAAAACTGGATGGCTCAAAAAATAGCTGAACGCCGAGCAGGTATAACTCAAAGAAGCGGTCCTTATACTATTCCTGTAATCATTCACATTATCTACGATAATAATAGCTGGCAAATTCTGAACAATACCCGAAATATTACCTACGCTCAAGCAGAGTCCCAAATAAGAGTTCTCAACAGAGACTTTAACCAAACTAATTTAGATTTTTCTACCGTAGTAAGAACTATTTTTCAGCCAAAAGCGGCTTCTTTAAATATTACTTTTGTACCTGCTACCCGCGACCCCAATGGTAATTTTCTTACAGAGCCAGGGGTTGAACGTATCAATGGAGAAGCTCGTTTTAACATTTCTAAATGGGATGGACCTGGTACAAGTAGTAATACTGAAAATATTCTCAAACCTCAAACTATCTGGGACCCTACGAAATACTTAAACATTTGGGTAGTTGAGTTTCAAGGTAGCGGGCTTTTTGGTTATGCCGCTTTTCCACCATATACTTCTCTACCCGGTAATCCAGGTGGAGCTACAAGTACCACCGATGGTGTAGTTATTACTTGGAGAGCCTTCGGCTCTAATGTGGATCCTGATACCAACACCCCTGTTTCTCCCCCTTTTGTGTCAGGCTCAAATCTTCTTTGTTCAAATTGCGATAGAGGACGTACAACCACACATGAATTAGGACATTGGCTTGGCTTAAGGCATATTTGGGGAGATGTATCGGGCTGCGGTAATCCTAATAGTGATGACTATTGCAATGATACCCCCGACCAAAGCGGCCCTACTGCTATAGGAGCCTGCACCAATAATAATACCTGCTCTACATTAGAACCTTCTTACGGTAACACAGATGTAGTAGATCAGAGAGAAAACTATATGGATTATTCATCAGATGCTTGCATGGGAATGTTTAGCCAAGACCAAGTAGCACGTATGGAAATTATTATGGATAACTCTCCTCAAAGAACTTCTCTTACTACACCTGCTAATCTTGCGGCAGTAGCTCCTACACGCCCTACGGGTTTATACACTACTATTTATCCTGAGAAAACACAAATTTGAGAAGGAGAAACCGTAGGTTTCGTACAAGTCAATCAAGCTCAAGGTGTGCCAGCTGCTACAACTTTTAACTGGAACTTTGATGTAGATGGATTAGGAGGCGTTTCACCTGCTACTTTCAGTGGTGCTACACCTCCTGCGATTACCTTTGGCAGAGCAGGAACTTACAAAGTACGTCTTACTATTAGCAACGGTACAAATACTGCTCAAAGTAATATCCTTACTATCAATGTAGGTTTACGAGCTCCGAGCAATTTGCAATTCCTGGGAGCAACAGGTAGTGGTACCAACTTAGCCACCGCTGATGTTGCTAAACTCAAATGGAATGATAACTCTAATAGTGAAGACAATTATGTTATTGAACGCAAAAAAAATACGGAACCTAATAGTGCTTACGCAGTGATAGCTACCTTACCCGCCAATAGCACTACTTACGATGATAATTTTGCTACTAATCCTTCTATTGTATCAGGAGAAAGGTACAATTATCGTGTAAAAGCTGTAAAAGGAACATTGGAAGGTTCTGTTTCTGGAACGATTACCTTAAATAAGGTTACTGCTCTTGACGAAACCCCTCTGGCTCGTGAGATTATGATTTACCCGAACCCCGCTCAAAATAGTTTTGTAGTGGATTTGAAAGGTATTCAGGTGCAGAATGCTCGTTTGGTGCTTTACAACCCTATCGGACAAGTAGTAGGAGAGCAAAATACCCAAAACAGCGAAGTTAGCTTTAACGTAGAACGTTTGCCAAAAGGTATGTACTTACTCAAAATCCATACTGATAAAGGGGTGGCTGTCAAGCGTTTGAGCGTACAATAAAATTGCTTGCCCCGTAGAAGTTTCTATGGGGCAACTTTTTTGCAAATTTCTCAACGAAAAGCAGTTTTGAAGATAGCAATTTTTAATCCCCTCTTTTGACGTTTCAGTTTTGTTACTGATTGTAGAAAAGCCTTTTTTGTACTGCTTCTTATAGGTTGAATTAGAGAAAGAACTTGCAAGAAAATCAAGAAATGTAATTTTGAGCGATTTGTTCTTTCATTTAAGGCAACAAAAAAGTTTAATGTAAGTTTTGAGGATACTTCTTAAAGAAATCAAGTTTTGAGTATAATTCTGAACTTTGTACCTTTATCTACTTCCGAAAACTTTACGAAAATTTTACCTCTATGATAATCTTCAATAATGCGTTTGGCAAGGGTAAGTCCTAATCCCCAACCTCTTTTTTTAGTGGTATAGCCAGGGTCAAAGACTCGTTTTATTTTTCGCATAGGAATTCCCTTGCCATTGTCGCTAACATCAACGTAAAGCAATCTATCTTTGGTAGCCAATCGAGTTTCTACAAGTATCCTATTTGCTCCTGCATCTACCGAATTTTTGATAAGATTTTCTAAAACCCACTCAAACAAATATTTATTTAAGCGTACTGCAAATTTTTGAGGTAAGAAATTGTTGTAATCTAGTTGAATTTTGCTTGAAATACGCGGACGCAAGTATGCGAGCATCTCCTCAATGATTTGAGCAATATTTTCGTGTAAAAGGGCAGTTTGCGAACCTATATTTGAAAACCGAGCCGCAATAATCTCCAAGCGTCCTACATCTTTACTGATTTCTTGTAAGATTTCATCTGTAATTTGAGAATTATTTTTCAGATACTCTATCCAAGCTAAAAGCGAGGAAATAGGTGTTCCTAACTGATGAGCAGTTTCTTTGGCAAGTCCTACCCAAACTCGGTTTTGTTCAGCACGGCGAGAATAACTAAATGCCAAATAAGTAAGCAAGCCAAAAATGGCAATGGCAGTAAGTTGTATGTAGGGGTAATATTTGAGTTTGTAAATCAAGTCAGAACTGCGGTAATAAATTAAGTTGTAGCGGTTATTTCCAAAATTGACCTTGATAGGCGGAAATTCTTCTTTCATGCGGGCAAGTTCTTTTTCCAAATAGATTTGTTTTTCTTCTTCATTCATTCCTTCAATGTTAAGGTTACGACTGCTATTGATATTGTCATTTTCATCTGTAACAATAGTAGGAACCGAAGTATTTGCCCGAATAATTTCATCCAGAATAAACTTTAATGAACCCTCTTCATTTTCTCTATCCCACAAATATCTTAAAGCCTTGCTAAACAAGGTAATTTGAGCTTTTTCACGTTCTACAAGCTGACTCACTAAGGTATTCGTATAATATAATGAGGCAAAACCTATCAAAAATGCTACAACAATAATAGCAACCTTAAAGCGAAAACGATTTTGGTATAAATTCATTGTTGCAAAGAGCCGTATTATTCCACAAGAATAAGGATTTTCATTTTTTCTTGCAAATAGTCAAATGTGTAATTCCCAAAGAAAAACGAAAAAATTCAATAAGACAATTATGCTCTTTGCAGAACTTTGTATATTTGCGAAAATTTTTCACCAAATCCCTTGAAATTATGCTTACTTACGACAAAATTGTGGAAATTCTTGGCTCTAATGCCGAAAAATTGCTTAATCACGAGTGTAAAACCATTGATAAAAAACTCTTGCAAAAGCCTTCCAAAAACTTTGTTGATGAAGTTTATGCAAAGTCTAACCGCAGTCCGCAGGTATTGCGTAGTCTGCAAGCGATGTTCAATCATGGTAGGCTCAAAGGCACAGGGTATCTTTCCATTCTGCCTGTTGATCAAGGCATAGAACATTCGGCAGGGGCTTCTTTTGCACCCAATCCTATCTACTTTGACCCCGAAAACATCATCAAACTTGCCATTGAAGGTGGTTGCAGTGCCGTAGCTACTACTTTTGGCAATTTGGCTTTGATGTCTCGCAAATATGCTCACAAAATTCCTTTTCTTGTAAAAATCAATCACAATGAACTCCTCACCTATCCGAATAAATATGACCAAATTATGTTTGGTTCGGTGCGTGAGGCTTGGAATTTAGGAGCGGTTGCCGTAGGGGCTACTATTTATTTTGGCTCAGAAGAGTCTTCTCGTCAGATTGTTGAGGTAGCCGAAGCCTTTGAAATGGCTCACGAACTTGGTATGGCAACTGTGCTTTGGTGTTATGCTCGCAATAGTGCTTTCAAAAAAGATGGTGTAGATTATCACGTAGCCGCTGATATTACAGGACAAGCTAATCACTTGGGGGTAACTCTTCAAGCTGATATCATCAAGCAAAAACTCCCCGAAAACAATGGTGGTTTTACTGCTTTGAACTTCGGTAAAACTCATAAAAAAATGTATGAAGAACTTACCTCTTCCCATCCCATTGATTTATGTCGTTATCAAGTGGCTAATTGCTATATGGGTAAAATTGGACTTATCAATTCAGGAGGTGAGTCTAAGGGGGCATCAGATTTAGCAGAAGCCGTAACCACAGCAGTTATCAACAAGCGTGCAGGTGGTATGGGCTTGATTATGGGACGCAAAGCCTTCCAAAGACCTATGAAAGAAGGAGTAGAACTACTTAATGCCGTACAAGATGTATATCTGACACGAAAAATTGATTTAGCGTAAAAAAATACACTCACATAAAAAACCTCATTAGTGTGGGCTAATGAGGTTTTATTTTATTCATCATCTCTTTGACTTCCATTTAATATTTGAGCATACTTTTTATACAACTCTTGACATTTTTTAGCTTCCTCGGGCTTATACTTTGTCAAATCTTTGGCATATTGATAGAAAATAAGGATTTGTTGCCTCATTTTGAAATCATTGCGAAGGCTGTAATTCTCCAACGCATATTCTACGGTAAGTTTTGCCTGCTCAATGATAGTTTTATAGAGTTTATCTGCTGTGTTATTTTCGCCCACTTCATAAAGTAAAGGAACTAACTGAGCTACATTGACATCATAAGGAACACTTTCAATAGGAATCGTTTTCAGCGAAAATAGCATCAATTCTTTGGCTTTTTCTTTTTTGCCCTGCTCAATAAGAGTTTGTGCAACTTCGTAAATATGCTCACGTGCCTGCGAGATAAATCCGAAATAATCTTCGTTGTAATATACACGGCTATCATCTAAATTTCTCCAATACATTTTCCGCACAATTTCTTTGCCTTTGAAGGTATGTTTCTTTTCTTTCATCAGTAGCTCATAGCTCAAATCTGCATTAACAAAAAACTCCTTATTTTTTTCAAACATACCCACAGGCACAGGCAATAAACGATATGCCAAGCCCTCAACTTGCATATAATCTTTCAAGCCAACATAATCCTCATCACTGAGTTTGGGGGCAAAATAAATAGGTCTTCGCCAACGATTGTTAGCAATGATATTCAAAATAACAAATTCATCTTTATCTACTCTGTTTTTGGGTAATTCCCAATACATAGGATATTTTAGTAAGGTATCGGCTCCTGGTGGTAAAAATCCTGCATTTTTGATGTAGTCAATATCTTTGCTGTTATCTAAAAGCAGGCGTTTGGAAGGTAAAAAGTTTTCTACATCTTCCTCAGAGGCAGGAATTTGTGTGTATTTGTTGTTTTGCACTACCAAATCCATGTATTGCTTCAATTCAACACCTTCCTCAAAAACTTGCTTGGCTTCTTTTTTAGGCATGAGAGGATGCATGGTTACAAATACAACATCATTTATGCCCATTCGGTAATGTTCTTCTTTAAGAGAGATAGGCAAAGGGTCGGAGTCGTAAGCGGCTTGCTTCATTTGGCTAATGTACCAGTCTGTCCCCAAAAGACTTGTATTACAAACTCTTACATCAGTACGGAAGCCTTCTACTTCTTGCACGTACCAAAGTGGGAAAGTATCATTATCGCCTCCTGTGAAGAGAATAGCATTAGGTTCGCAAGAACTTAACAAATTACGAGCCGAATCCACTGAATAATAACGGCGTGAGCGATTGTGGTCATCCCAGCCTTGCCAAGCCATTAGAAACACACACAAAACACCCAGAAACCCCGCCACTGCCCAAGAAACAGGATTTTTGTAGGAAAGTGCTGAAAGTTGAGGGGTTTGTTTTTGTTTTTGCAAGAAAGTCGTTTCTATTAGTTCAATTAGAGCGAGCATACCAAAGCCAATCCAAATCGCAAACACGTAAAACGAACCCACGTAGATATAATCTCGCTCACGAGGTTCCACGGGCGGTGAATTCAGGTATATTACTAGGGCTATTCCTGTTAGGAAAAAAAGCACTCCTAACATACTTGCAGTTTGCTTATTGCGAATAATATTGAAAGCAAGTCCTAACATTCCCAAAATAAAAGGCACAGCAAAAAAGCGATTACGAGCTTTATTGTTTTTAATATAATCAGGAGCGTTAGTATCGTTTCCAAAAAGCAATACACCTGCATCTTTGATATCACTTTCTCTACCAATAAAATTCCAACCAAAATAACGCCAATACATATGCCCCAGTTGATACGTGAAAAAGAAGCGTAAATTATCTAAAAAAGAAGGATTTTCACCTTTCTCCAAGCCCAGGTATCTTTCGTAAAGCGAAACGTGGTAAGGGTCTGAACTATACAGACGAGGAAAAAACATCATATGTGCATCATCTTCATATTTAGGCTCGCGGTTGTAGCGATAAACTACGTATTTGCCTTTTTCTTTGTCTTTGGTGTAAATGGGAGAAACATTGACATAATCCGCAGGTTTTTCGGTATAAACGGGTCCAAAAAGCAAAGGACGACTGCCATATTGTTCGCGGTTCAAATAAGAAATCAAAGAAACTAAATCTTCGGGGTTATTTTCGTCAATTGGAGGGTTATAGGAAGAACGTATCAAAATGATTCCATAAGAGGCATATCCTATCAACACCAAAGAAACCCCAAGCAATATGGTATTGAGCAAAGGTTTTTGCTTTTGGATAGAGTACCAGATACCCCAAGTAAGTCCTGCTACAATCGCCAAAATCAAGAAAATAATTCCTGAATTGAAAGGCAAGCCCAAAGTATTTACAAAAAACACTTCAACGTTTTTCGCAAAAGTGGGGAGCCCCGGAATAAGCCAAATCAGAAAGAGCAAAATTCCTGAACCTATCAAAATTGCATAAAGAGTGCCTTCAATGGTTATTTTTTGAGCCTTTTTGAAGTAATAAATCATTGACAAGGCAGGAATAGTGAGCAAATTGAGTGGGTGAACCCCAATGGAAAGTCCTATCAGATAAGCTATCAGCAGTAGCCAACGATATTCAGCACGAATATCTTGCAGTCTATCCCATTTGAGCATTGCCCAAAAAATGAAGCCTGTAAGAAATGAGGACATCGCATAAACTTCGGCTTCTACGGCTGAAAACCAAAATGAATCGGAAAAAGTGTAAGCCAATGCTCCCACTGCACTCGCCCACATAATACTATGCGTTTGGGCTTTGGTAGGTTCAAAATTAGGTTGGTTTTGGTTAAAAAACTTCAAAGCCAGCAAACTAATTGACCAAAACAGAAAAAGTATCGTAAAGCCACTGCACAATGCCGAAGATACATTTACCATAAAGGCTATTTGAGAGGCATCGGGGGCGAGCATGGCAAACATTCTATTGACAAGCAAAAAGAAAGGAGTACCTGGTGGGTGTGGAACTTGTAATTTTGCCGAGCATGCAATAAACTCTCCACAATCCCAAAAACTTGCAGTAGGTTCAAGCGTGAGCAAATATACAGAGGTTGCTATCAGGAAAACTATCCAGCCGAGTATGTTATTAAGTTTCTTAAAATATGCCATTTTTTGAGCAGTTTGATAAGTAAAATTTATCTGAAAAACAACTATAAAAACGAACGAAAAATACTAGACTCTTAAACTCCAAACTTCCTACCCTAAACACTATTCGCAATAGCATCTAAAATGGTTTGGTAATCAATTTCGCTTAATCCCTCACCTGCTTTGGAAGGGTACTGAATAGTATTTTCCCAGTGGTTAGCAATGTCTGTCCAAGCGTAAGCGTCGGGAGAATACAAAATAAGACGTTTAGCGGCACGATTCATGGCTTGGCTATCCCAAAGGTCGGTGAGTTCGTCAAAGTTTTTGGGCATATAAGCCGTAGGATAATTTTGGGGTTTGCTATCTGCTTTAAGTTCCAAAGGGTGAGTGCTGGCATCTGTCCATAGCACAATAATTTGTCTGCGTTTATCTCCTTCTCTACTCCAATCTGACTGAATCGCTAATGCGAGGGCTTCTAAACCATTTTCGGGTTCATCGCCACCGCCATCGGCTTGTATTCTATTTACAAAGTCTTGAAATTCAGATTTTTCGGCAGGCAGTGTGAAAAAAGGTGAAATTTGCATTGCCATATCTCCATCAACATAGTAATCCCTAAAAGCAATGACTTTCACCCGCAATTTATCAATGTGTTTGGATTTTTGTCTCATTAGGGTAGTGAGGTCATCGTAAAATTTGAGGGCATTGGCTTTGACTTGGTCAATAATCGGCGACATAGAGCCTGTAGCGTCAATACAAAGCACAATATCTACGTGATAGCTTAATCCTTGCATAAGAAATGCTTTTTGAAAACTCGGCGTAAAAATAGGAAAAAAATTATTTGTAAAGCCGAATTTGTGAAAGGATTTGAAAAATTTACGAGATACTCAAGCAAGATTAGTCTTGTTTAATTCTGCCGTTTTCGTCATACTCACGGATTTGCACTTCGGTTTCTTCATCATACCAGACACGTGGGTAGATAGTTTCTTTTTTGCGTCTGCCGTTGGGGTAATATTCTACCCATAAGCCAATTTTTACATCGTTCTGATATGTACCTTTTTCGGCTAAATTGCCGTTGGGGTGGAAGCGAAGATAAGTTCCTTCTTTTTTGCCGTCTTTGATAGGAATAACTTCTTTGAGTTTTTTTTGCATTTCGTCATAGTAAGAAATTTTAGACTCTTTCAAGAAACCACGATAATATTTAGTTTTTTCAAGGAGTACAAAATCTCTATCTAAGGCATCTTTACCATACTTTTCCCACCTGCCGTGTTTTACACCAAAGTAAAAAAAGCCTTCTTCTACCACCTTATTATTTTCTGTTTTTTTGTAAGGACCATGCAAGATTTTTACCTCGTCCCAAGGCATTTTTTCATAATTACTCACAATAATTCGCTTTTTTTTGGGGTGAAAGGCATAGATTTCCTCAATATATTTATTCACCAAACCTCTATCTTGTACTTTAAGGTAATGAAAAGCCTCAATAGTGATAGTACTAGAACCGACTTTTTTGATGAAACTCTTACGAACTTTTTTGCCGTAATAAACATTTTTAGGTTCTTTTTTTTCTTTTTGTTCCTTTTTTTCTTTGGGTAAGCGGATTTTTAGGTCGGGAATGGTGTCAGTTTCTAAAAGATTAGTTTCTTTTTCTTGGGCAAAAACTCCTCCAAGCAGTCCCCAAAAAAGTAAAATTAAAGGTAAGTTTTTCATCGCATTGCATTTTTCACAAGTTTGAGCAAAAATTGTGCAAACTTTTTATGCTAAACACTCTTACCTAAAATATCATCTTCCCTTCATTCGCAGTTTAATATCCACATATTCATACACATACGCAATGATGGAGAAAAGCAAAAAGATAAATGCCAAAGTTTCGGAAAAGAAAATGCAGCTGGTAATAAGAATGAAGATGAAAGTGATTACCCCTAAATTTCTAAACAAACTCATATACACAAGTATAGGACGGGCTTTTTCCATAAGTTCGTTAGCTCTACTGACGTACTGATTGATTTTTAGACTTAAACTCTGCAAACGACGACGTAAGTTAGCTTGTATGCTTTCATCACCCAAACCCTGCAAAATAAGATTATGAACTTCTTCTTCTTTCTCATTGAAATTCCGAGCTAAACGTACCAAATTATCAATTTCTTCGGTCATTTTGGTATAACGCAAACGTGAAGCAATTACCGACAAGAAAAACAAAGCACAGAAAAGCGTTTCAATGGAGATAAGCATAATAAGGTTAGAAGGTTGCAGCAATCTATTCCAACTTCGGCGGGTATCATCATTGAACTTAAACAAGAGAATATTTTTGAGTAAATTTATTGCCTCTGACCAAAATACTCGCATTTCGGTATTTTTTACAATGGGTATTACTTTTTTAGGATTTTTGATATCTAAAAGAGGTTCTACTTTTTTGTAGCGGTAATCGGGTTCTTCGGCAATAGGAATAGTTTCATCGTAACTTTTCACAACTTCTGTACCATCAGATTTTCTCTCCTTTCTTTTTACATTCTGAATAATATGGGCATTCGTATCTGCAAGGAAAACCCGTTCTTGAAGCGTAAGATTGAACCTTTCAGAAGCAATAATAGAAAGAAATCCTGAAAATGCCAATGCTCCAAACATTACACTTTCCAAGATGTAGGCTTCTACGCGTGAATGTTCATTACGCAATCTACCTTCTACCTTGATAATTTCAAGGTCGTTGTGGTCTATTTGGTAGTCAAAGTTATCAATAAAAAGACTTTTATCTTCAATTTCAGGAGGCATTAGGGGAGTTTTTTCATCTTTTTTAGTAAGTTTCCTTACCCACTTTCCAATAGGAAAAGGCTCAATGAGTGGAATGGAAGCGGTGAATTCTTTTTCTTGCTCTTTGGGAATGCTAATACTGCTAAATGATAGATATGTAATAATGCCCGCATACACTAAAAAAACGATAATATACACTGCTGCTTCTGACTCTGGGCGTACTCCCACAAAGGAACGATAAAAACTTTGTTCCTGAATAGCTCCTGATAAAATATAGGTTACTGAAAGTACATTAAAAATACGAAATGCAATGGAAAGTAAAGAAACTTTTTCTTCATAATAGCCTTCTCGCAGAAATTCATAGTTATTTTTAAGGTTATGAAAGCGAACAAATACCCAAATAGTTGTTATAGCTGTAATTACAAGTTGTATAGTGGCAAAAACTATAAATTCTGAAGTATTGTGTTGGTCGTTATCTTCTATTCCTCTATACACGCCCATAGAAAGCCAACGCAAAAACATATCCACTACAAAGGGGGGATAATAAAAATGTACGGTGCGTGTTTGTTGCTGAGTAGCAGTTGTCATAGCTATTTTTGCTTTTGCTCTGTTCATACAAAAATAAAGGAAAGTTTGGAATATGAAAAATGCTTTGAAAACTTTTTTGTAATTTGCAAGCTCTGAAAACCATTCTTATACCATGAAACAGAAACCTACTCTACCCCGTGGTACGCGTGACTATACCCCTGCTATGATGTTGCGTAGAAACTATATTATTTCGCATATCAAAGAAGTTTTTGAAAAATTTGGCTTTTTACCTTTGGAAACACCCGCTATGGAAAATCTTTCGGTGCTAATGGGAAAGTATGGTGAAGAGGGAGACCAACTACTTTATAAAATCCTTAATCAAGGAGATTTTTTGAAAAATGTTCAGCCCGAGGATTTGAAAAAAGGCTCTAAACTTTTTGCCTTACAAATCGCCGAGAAAGGCTTACGCTATGACTTGACCGTACCTTTTGCTCGTTTCGTGGTAATGAATCAACACGATTTAGCATTTCCTTTCAAGAGGTATCAAATTCAACCTGTATGGCGAGGCGATGCCCCCCAAAAAGGGCGTTACCGCGAGTTTTATCAATGCGATGCTGATGTTGTTGGTACAAATTCACTCATCTGCGAGGCTGAAATTATCTTGATGATGAATGAAGTTTTAGGGAAGCGTTTGGGCATACAAGGTTTTGAAATTAAAATCAATCATCGCAAGATATTGGCGGGTATTGCAGAAAAAATCGGTGCAGAAGGCAAGGAAAATGAACTGTGTGTGGCTATTGATAAACTGGATAAAATAGGCAAGGAAAAAGTAGAGCAGGAATTATTGCAAAGAGGTTTTTCCGAAAACAATATACAAGCCTTACAGCCTATTTTTGATGTTCCCGCCAATAATGAAGCCAAAATTCAATTTTTAGAGGATTTTTTGCAAAACTCAGCAGTAGGTTCAGAAGGAATTGCCGACTTGAAACAAATTTTTGAGTACTTGCAACTTTTTGATAGTCAAACTTCGTTTCCTGTGGTAGTAGATATTACTTTGGCTCGGGGGCTTTCGTACTACACAGGAGCAATCTTTGAGGTAAAAGTGAAAAATTCGGCAGTGGGAAGTATCAGCGGAGGAGGACGTTACGATAATCTCACAGGCACTTTTGGCTTGCAAGGAATGGCAGGTGTAGGATTTTCCTTTGGATTAGATAGAATTTATGATGTTTTGGAAGAACAAAACCTCTTTCCCGCTCAAACGCAAAGTACCACACAAATGCTTTTTACAAACTTTGATAAAGAAAGTGAAAAATTTGTTTTGCCTTTGCTCAAAAAATTGCGTGATGCAGGCTACAAAGCTGAAATTTATCCACAAAGCACCAAGTTAGATAAGCAATTCAAATATGCCGACAAGAAACAAATTCCTTTTGTGCTGGTTGCAGGTTCAGAAGAGATGAAAAATAATGAAATTTCAGTCAAAAATATGCAAACAGGCGAACAAAAACGTATAAAAATTGAAAATTTGCAAACCTTCTTCCAAGAACAACTTTAATGTGTCTCACGTCCTGTATCTTATGTCTTGTGTCTTGTATCTTGTGTCTCGTGTCTCGTGTCTAACATCTAAACATTATGCTACCTATCAATCAATACATAGAACACACTTGCCTTAAACCGCTTACAACGTATAATGATATTGATAAACTCATTGCGGAGGCAAAGGAGTATAAGTTTTTGGGAGTTTGTGTGCCACCTTATTGGGTAGAAAAAGCACACAGAGATTTGAGAGGTACAGATATAAAGGTGGTTACGGTAATAGGTTTTCCTTTGGGTTATGAAAGAACTGCCACCAAACGCCGTGAAATGGAGGTAGCTATTCAAGATGGAGCTGATGAATTAGATATGGTTATGACGCTTTCAGCATTTGCCACAGGGGCTTATGATTGGGTAAAAATTGAAATTGCTCAACTTGCTAAGTTAGCCCACGAACGCGAAAAAATCTTGAAGGTTATTCTGGAAACAGCCTATTGGACAGACGAACAAATTGCGTTAGCCTGCAAAATCGCTACCGAAGCAGGAGCAGATTTTGTTAAAACTTCCACAGGTTTTGCAGCCACAGGAGCAAAAGTAGAGCATATTCGCCTCATGCGAAAGGCTTGCCCCGATAGTATTGGTATCAAGGCTTCAGGAGGTATCAAAGATTTATCTACTGCTTTGGCTATGATTGAAGCAGGAGCGGAACGCATTGGTACGTCTTCGGGAGTAGCTATTATGCAAGAATGGCTAAAACAATCAAAAGCATAATGCCCTCAACGGTTGTGGTCTAAAATGTATGATGAATATTTTGCGAAATAGACAATGAGAATTTACTTTTGCGTTATGAGCGAAATAACGATAAAAGTAAACTGTCCTCATTGTCTTGGGACAAAGGTAGTAAAAAATGGTCGTAAAAAAAACGGGACACAAAACTTTTTGTGTAAAAACTGTGGTAAGCAGTTTCAGAGTCATTACAAGTATTGCGTAGCAAATCCTGCTATCAAGCGTTTGATAATCCGCATGTTATTGGGGAGTTCAGGGAATAAGAGATATAGAGGTAGTATTGAGAGTGAGCCGTAGCACGGTTCTACGTACGCTTAGGCAAGCAGCCTCTCAAGTTGATATAAAGCCGAGATTAAAGCATTATCGTAGGTTCAAATAGATGAATTATGGTCTTATGTAGGGCAGAAAAGTCAAGAACGTTGGATAGTATATGCGTATGCCCCTGAAACAGATGAAATATTAGCTTATCAGATAGGAGAAAGAAACGCTACTACTATCAAGCAACTTTATGCCCAACTCAAAGA
>JANWZC010000049.1 GCA_025054975.1 Raineya sp. | reverse complement strand
TGTAGAACGCTTTGACTATGACGAGAAAATGCACTTCAAACTGCTTGATGATGTCAAAGGTGTTTCTTTGGAGCGTCTGGGCTTTGACTTACCCACTAACGATGCTAATTCTTGGTTTTCAGCGGCAAGTAGTGTAGGATTTGCTACCCCTGGCTACGAAAATTCTCAAAATAAACTCTATCAAAACCAAAGTGGAGAAATTACGATTGTTCCCAAAGTTTTTACTCCCAACAATGACGGACAAGCCGATTTTACAAGTATCAATTTCAAATTTGCAGGTCAGGGCAATGTAGCTAACGTAACCATTTACGACACACAAGGAAGAATAGTGCGTTATTTGGTAAGAAATCAGACCTTGCCCAATGAAGGTTCTTTACTCTGGGATGGCACCAACGAGGAGAAAAATAGAGTATTGCCTGGCTATTATGTGGTGCTTTTTGAGATTTTTAATCTTTCAGGCAAAAAAGAAACCTACAAAGAAACCGTAGCAGTGGTAGGGAAATTTTAGAAGTTTTTGATTTTTTGGATAGTTTTTTGCAAACTCTTACAATTTTTAGAGGCATTTTGAAAATCCCATAAATTTTCTACGAAGGAAAGCATTTGTATGTTATAGCCTTTACCTTGTTTGGCAGTGCCTTCGGGTATAATTGTTTTGATTTCTTTTTTCTTTGACTGCTGAGCCAATGAAATTACAAATTCTTTGGGCTGTGAAATCTTTTCTTCAACATTAACAGGAATGATTGTATCAGTAACCCCCAAGAATTTAGCAAAATTTTGTCTATCTGCCAAAAGCCAAGTTTCCACCTCCAACACACATACGCGTAAGGAAAAATAAGGCTTTGGAGTAAAATTTACTCTTTCCTGCAAAAAATCAACTATACAATAGGGCTTATCCATATCCAAAAGCACAAAATAACGACATTCCTCAATAGAGGCTTCATTGAAACTGGCTAATCTTTCTAAAATGTAACTATTTCCTTTTTTGCCGATAGCAGGGTAAAGTTCAATATCATTTCGCAAGTGTTGAAAAAGTTTCTGCAAAACCTTTTCTTGGAGTACATCTTCCACAACTGGTTGAATGTAGATTTTATTCATTTGTTTCAAAGGATAAAGGAATTTGTAGAGGATTTTTAGGAGCGGTACGTTGTAAAATAAGTTCCGCTACATTTTCGCCAAATTGCAGATACTGCTTTATATCCTTGAAATAAACCGCAGGAAAAATACTACTTCCTTCTTCTCCTTCATATTTTACAAGTAAAATTTCCTCCAAGGCAATGCCACGATTGTTTAGTAGTTCGTAGCTATGTGTAGTAAGAATAACCTGTCTTTCACTATAATTTTTCTTTTTTTGTAAAACATAAATAATATCTGCTAATTGTTGCACTATGGCACTATGTAAGGAAAGTTCAGGTTCTTCTAAAAGTACGGGTTTATTGCCATCTAAAAGCACCCAAAATAAAGCAATCAGACGTAAAGTGCCATCAGAAAAATATTTTTCGGTATGTTTCATACCTTTGGCACGCCATTGTTTGAAAGTAGCTTCTAAATGAGGTGTGCCTGCTTCGTCTTTTTCAAAACTTAATTTTTCCAAATTAGGTAAAATAGTCGTTAAGGCTTTTTCAATGCGTCTTAAATAAGCATTGCGAGTATTTTTATTAAGCGATGAGATACGCTCAAAAAAATTTCTGCCGTAATAATCCTCGCTTTGAGAGACTTTTAGAAAAGATTGAGGCTCACGAATAAGTTGCGGTATGAGGTGTAAATATGTAATTTCATTCAAAAAATCTACAAATGGCTTGAAATGCACATTGATAAATGCTTGCTCTATATGAGTAAATTCTAATAAATATTCGTCTTTTTCTTGGTGGTGATATCTATCAATCCATACTTTTCTTGTAAGAAGATTTTTCAGAAACTCTCGTTTTACAATAGCTTTCAGTTCTGCAATACCTCCACCTTTCTGATTGAAAGTGAGTGAGTATTCCCACTCGGCTTGATTATGATTGTTGGAAATGACTATGCCAATGGTTATATCTGAATTTTTCCGAGAAGCCACACAACGAATTTTAGATACTCCACCCCGCAAACTAACTGCTTCTTGCAAACTTCCCCCCTGCTTGACAATATCACGTAAAAAACGAATGGCATCTAAAAAATTACTTTTGCCTGACGCATTAGGTCCTACAATGAAAGTACGTTTTTGCAAATCTACCTCAACCGATTTGAAATTTTTCCAGTTGGTAAGCGTCATTTTGGATATGTACATCTGTTTAGGCAGTTAGATACCATAAATGACTCCAAAAATATCAAATTTTACTTTTTCTGCCCTTGTTTCGTACAAATCTATATTCAGGTTGGGCTAAAAATGAAAAAAACGAGTTACTAAGTGCAAGTACAATATGTACAATTACGGCTATCCATATGTTGCCTTCGGCAAGTGTTAAGTATGCAAGCACAAGCCCCAAAGGGATTGCCCCAATAGCTTCTTTTTGTCCTTTGGGAATATGAGCAATGGCATACAAAGCAACATTGACAGCAATAGCCAGCCAAGCCATGTCCGTAGCCTTGAAAATAGCAAATAGCAAAATTCCCCTGAATAGCAATTCATACGCATACAAATACGCTATCCAAGTACCATATTCCCATAAAAAGGTGGCTGTTGTCCATTCTTTGGTGCGAATTTGCGGATACATTGCCAAATTATCTGTTTTTTTGGCATTCCAGTAGTTGATAGGAATAATCAGAGCAGAAAGTCCTAAAATCCACCACCAAGTAGAATTATTTTTAGGCAATACATCACCATATTCGTTTGGGAAGAATTTGGCTAAACTCATTACAAGCATCGGCAAAATACCCAAGAAAATAGCTCCTACAAGTCGCTGAAAAACAACCCAATAAATTGCTTTTTCGCGTGCTTGATATTTTTTTTCAAAAATTCTTTCTAAAAACTTGGATTGTGAAAGAAACCAATACGCAATAAATCCCACCGTAACACAAGCCAAAGATAAAACTGCAATTTTTTCTTTCGGAGTGAGCTGAAAATTCATAATTTTTTACATTCGCTTTTTGATACGCTCAATGTATTCGTGCAGTGGGAAAAGAGCAACTTCGGTAACTCCCTGCTTGCCTTCGGTATATTCAAAGGGGTCGTCTATATCTTTGATGAGACGATACATATACACATATACCAGCGTAATGAAGAATACCACCAAACCCATTGCCACTAAATTTTTGAACTTGATAATCAGCATGGTAGCCACTACCACAACTAAAAGTACTTCCAAAAGAGCGTACCCTGTTGCCAAAAAACCTGTACGCGATATGACACCTGTACGCGTGAGAGTTCGGCGGAGTGTAGCTAATTCGTTGAAAACCCTCGCAAGTACAGGTGGCGTTGCCCCTTGTTTATCTAAATCATTGAGCAACGTATTGAAACTTTGAAGGCAGTGAAACATTTGTTCATCGGATACTTTTTTCAAAAACCATTTGTCAATACAAATAGCCATTTCTTGACAATATTTCAAAACAATATCTTTCGGATAACCTACTTTTTCTGCTAAATTCAAGCAGGTTTCTTCAATACTTTCCAAAGCCGAAGCAATTTCACCAGGTATTCTTTCGCTTTCTTTGTAGTCGGCAAGTGTACCTGAAAGCATAAAACCAATCAAAAAAACGCCTGCACTTATCACCAAAGCCATATCACTTAATTCCACCCAACCCGCAAAGTCTAAAATCTCTGCTAACGCAAATTTAAGTGCCACTACCCCCAAAGCAATAGGTATAGAACTCAGCATAAGTTTCCATTTGAGCATCATCGTAAAAGTTTAGCTTTTCTACGTTCAAATTCCTCAAAAGTAATATATCCTATTTCCATAAGTTGAGCCAGTTTTTCAAGTTCAGTAGCTACATCTTGCCTACCCAAACGTTTTTCTACTTCCTGCTCTATGAGACGTTTTTTGTATTCCTCAAAGTTAAATTTTCTATCAAAATGTTCGTCAGTCATGCTAATAAAACGAATAGCATCTACAATGCCAATAATCGTAGGAATGCCCGTCCAGCTAAAAATC
The DNA here is from genome assembly GCA_025054975.1 of Raineya sp. Taxonomy (GTDB): domain Bacteria; phylum Bacteroidota; class Bacteroidia; order Cytophagales; family Thermonemataceae; genus Raineya. The sequence goes on along the minus strand of JANWZC010000049.1, from coordinate 11,189 downwards.
ACTGAAAGTACCCCCTTGCCAATATTGCCTAAATAAAAATGTTGCAAACCAAAAGAACCTCCTAAAAGGGAGGCTGCAGCGGCAATTATACGATTTCGCATAATTAGGGCATTTTTGCAAATAAACATTTTTTTATCAAAAAATGCTACATTGCCAAAGAAAAAATTTGGTATGCGTAAAATAGCGATTGTAGGCGTAGAAGCAACGGGAAAAAGCACTCTTGCAGAGCAATTAGCTCAACATTACCAAACGCTTTGGGTGCGTGAGTATGCACGTGAGTATTTACATAACTTGAAGCGAAAATATACTTTTGACGATGTACTTGCCATTGCACAAGGACAACAAAAACTTATTGAACAAACGATTGCTCAAAATGTACATTTGCCTATCATTTTCATAGATACAGAGCTTTTGGTTACGCATATTTGGTGCGAATATGTGTTTGGAAAGCATCATGCTTGGATTAGCGAGCATTTACACAAGCAAAATTATGACTTGTATTTACTTTGCGATATTGACTTGCCTTGGGAATACGATGAACTCCGAGAACAACCCGATTTAGCAAAACGTAAGGAGATTCATGCCTTATACCTGTATTATTTGCAGAAATTGCGGTTTCCGTACCAAATTATTAGTGGAGAAGGGGAAGTAAGATTGCAAAATGCTATTGGAGCAGTAAATTTTAGATTTTTTGATAGAAACTTTCAAAAGTAGGGTATAAAACTTTGAACTGCTCTTCCGAAACAACAAATTCACCATATTTCACATAGGCAAAAATACGTGAAATTTGTTTGAAGTCATTGTAGAGCAGATTTTGCTTTTGACGAAGTTCAGTTTGATAGTCTGAATTTGTTTTTTGTTTGGATAGCTCAATAAGTCCTTTTTTAGAAAGCAGTTGTAAGGCTTTCAAATAGGCATAACGCAAAGCTAAATTATAGTTTTGCTCTTTGATAGCTTTTTGTAAAAGTTCCTCAATTTGCACTTCGGTAGCTTTATCTAAATTTTCTTCGGTGATTTCCTTTTGGCTTACACTTCTATTGCTCACAAACCAAGACTTGAAATCAAAGCCCAAGAGCATCAAAATCAAAAAAATAATTAAAATCGTAATAGCTACATAGATAAAATTTTTCCCCAAACTGAAATTGGTTTCAGAGGTTTCTTTTGGACGAGTTTTCTTGAAAGTGCCTTCTTTGGCTTTGTGTCTTTGCTCTTCTTCCCAACGCCATTGTTTCCATTGCCAATCTCTATCATACTCTCTATAAGTTTCAATATCTTCGGTATAATCGTATTCAGGATTGCTTTTAAGTTTTTTTACTTTCTGCTCATCAAAGGAACGCAAATTAAGGGGGTAGTCAGTAGATTTTTGAGCAAAAACAGAGTTACACAAGCATAAAAGCACGAAACCAACAAAAGCCATTCTAAATTTCACTTTTTTCCTTTTGTATCTTAGGTCTTGTGTCTCGTGTCTCATGTCTTGTGTCTAACTAAATTCTTGAATAAGTTTTTGAGCTAATTGAGGCAGGGCTGTTCCTGCTTTTTCCTGGATGAAAGTGAGATTGTGATAATAATTTAGGTTGATATTTGGCTTTTCTACATCAATAACATATTTAGGAACTTCACGAGCTACATAATTGATAAGCCCTGCCGCAGGATATACTACCATAGAAGTACCCACTACCATAAAAATATCTGCTGTTTGAGCCTCCGTGATTGCTTTTTCCATCATGGGTACTTCCTCGTAAAACCATACAATATGTGGTCGTAGCTGTGAGCCTTTTTCACATAAATCGCCTAAATGTAAATCCTTTTCCCAATGATACACTAAATTTTCATCTATGGTACTTCGTACTTTTAGCAGTTCGCCATGCAAGTGCAAGACGTTCGTAGAACCTGCTCTTTCGTGTAAATTATCTACATTTTGCGTAATGATTACAACATCAAAGTATTTTTCAAGTTCGGCAAGGGCTTTATGTCCTGCGTTAGGTTCAACGGAAAAAAGTTGTCGTCGTCTTTGGTTGTAGAAATCCAAAACCAAAGCAGGATTTTTCGCCCACCCCATAGGACTGGCTACGTCTAAAACGTCATAGTTTTCCCATAAGCCTCCCGTATCTCTGAAAGTACGAATACCACTTTCAGCACTAATACCCGCTCCTGAAAGTACTACCAACTTTTTTCGCATATTATCAAAAGAAATTTGACTTATCTGTCTGAAAATTTTCCAAAACATTGCGAAAATTTTGAATTTAAGGAGGTTTGAGGCAAAAATCCTAAAACTCCATAAATTTTCAAGCCTTATGCCACTTTCAGTTTGGCAAGTTTAGATTTTTCAAACTTTTCAGCGGCATAATCGGCATCTATTTCAAAAATTTTTATATCTCGCTGTGAGGGTAACTCAAACATAGCATCGTTCATAATTGCCTCACAAATAGAGCGTAAGCCTCTTGCTCCCAAGTTCAGTTCAATTGCTTTATCTACAATATAATCCAAAGCACTCTCTTCAAAAACTAATTTGATACCTTCCATTTCAAAAAGTTTCTGGTACTGCTTGGTAAGGGCATTTTTAGGTTCGTACAAAATCTTTTTGAGCGTTTCGCGTGAAAGTGGCTCTAAACTGGTTACTACGGGCAAACGCCCTAAAAGTTCAGGGATAAGTCCAAAAGTTTTGAGGTCTTGGTGTGTTACAAATTGCAAGAGGTCTTCAGTATCTTCTACCAAATTATTTTTTTCATTGGTAAAGCCAATAGGATTAGTGTTCATACGGCGAGCAATGATACGCTCAATGCCATCAAAAGCCCCTCCACAAATAAATAAAATGTTTTCGGTATTGACGGGGGTCATTTTTTGTTCGGGATGCTTTCTACCACCTTGCGGAGGCACATTCACGATAGAACCTTCTAAAAGTTTCAAAAGCCCTTGTTGTACGCCTTCACCACTCACATCACGCGTGATAGAAGGATTATCTGCCTTGCGAGCAATTTTATCAATTTCATCAATATACACAATGCCTTTTTCGGCGGCTTTGACGTTGTAGTCTGCCGCTTGCAACAAACGCGATAAAATACTTTCTACGTCCTCACCTACGTATCCCGCTTCTGTAAAAACCGTAGCATCAGCAATAGCAAAAGGAACTTGTAAAAGATTCGCCAAAGTACGAGCCAGATAAGTTTTACCCGTTCCTGTGCGTCCTACCATAATGATGTTGGATTTCTCCACTTGCACTTCATCTTTTTGACGATTTTCAGCGTGGATAATCCTTTTGTAATGATTATAGACAGCTACCGAAAGCACCTTTTTAGTCTCATCCTGCCCTACTACATATTGGTCTAAGTATTTTTTAATTTCAACAGGTTTGAGCAAGTTAGGCTTGGCAGGGAATTGTTTTCTTGAAATCTTAAACTCTTCCATTACAATTTCGTGAGCCTGCATTACGCATTGCTCGCAAATGTTTGCCTTTACACCTGTTATGAGGAATGCTCCGTCTTTTTTAGTTCTTCCGCAAAATGAACACGACAATTGTTGAGCCATAGTTAAACTATTTTTGCAAAAATACAATTTCTGTTTGGCAAATGCTAAAAAATTGTTACCAAAATTTTCACTTTGTAGGAGTTCAGAAAAATGAGAGCTTTATCAACGGAGGGCTAAAATTTTTCTTAATTTTGCAAGCAAAATTTTCCGCTATGAATATACATACCACTCTCACCAACTCCATACAGCAAGCCTTTCAAGAGATTTTTGGCAAAAAAATTGAAAATATTACTCTACAAGCTACCAAAAAAGAATTTGAAGGTACGCATACTTTTGTAGTTTTTCCTTTTACAAAAGAATTAGGCGAAAAACCTGCCGAAATAGCTCAAAAAATAGGCAATTTTTTAGTAGAAAAATGCCCGATTGTAGAAAAATATAATGCAGTTCAAGGATTTTTGAACATCTCGCTTAAAAGTTCTGCTTGGCTTTCGGTAATTGAGCAACTTGCCGAAAAAAAACATTTTACTTTGCCCGAAAAAAACTTGAAAGTTGTAGTAGAATATTCCTCTCCAAATACCAACAAACCTTTACATTTAGGGCATTTGCGTAATATTTTTCTCGGATTTGCTATTTCTCGTATTTTTTCGGCTTGTGGGTATCGGGTGCATAAGACACAAATCATCAATGATAGAGGCATACATATTTGTAAATCCATGCTTGCCTACGAGCTACTGGGCAACAACGAAACCCCTGAAAGCAGTGGTTTGAAAGGCGACCACCTTATCGGCAAGTATTATGTGCTATTTGATAAACTCTACAAAGAGCAAGTGCAACAACTTGTAGCACAAGGTGTTAATCAAGAAGAGGCTGAAAAAAAAGCCGAAGTTATTCAAAAAGCCCAAGAAATGCTTGTCAAGTGGGAAAATGGTGATAAGGAGGTGGTTAGCCTTTGGAAAAAACTCAATGCTTGGGTGTATGAAGGTTTTAATGCGACTTATGCCAAATTAGGGGTAGATTTTGATAGTGTGTATTACGAGTCGGATACTTATTTGCTTGGCAAAGACATTGTTCGGGAGGGTTTGGAGAAAGGTATTTTTTATCAAAAACCTGATGGCTCGGTATGGATTGATTTGACCGCAGAAGGCTTAGACCAAAAGCTCGTATTGCGTGCCGATGGAACTTCGGTGTATATCACGCAAGATTTAGGCACTGCTGATTTGCGTTACAAAGACCACCAAATGGATAAAATGATTTATGTGGTAGGCAATGAACAGGATTACCATTTCAAAGTGCTTTTCGCAATCCTCAAAAAACTCGGTAGAACCTATGCAGAAGGTTTATATCATTTGAGTTATGGAATGGTAGAATTGCCCACTGGTAAAATGAAATCACGTGAGGGTACGGTGGTTGATGCAGATGATTTGATTGAGGAAGTAATCAATTTAGCAAAGACAAAAACTCTTGAAAAAATGCAGTTGGCGGGAACAGAAAATACTTTCAGCGAAGTAGAAAAAGAAAAACTATTTGAAATGATTGGCTTGGGGGCATTGAAGTACTTTTTGCTCAAAATTGACCCACACAAAAAAATGCTCTATAACCCCGAAGAATCTGTTAGTTTTGAAGGTGATGCCGCTCCATTTATTCAATATACGCATGCACGTATTTGTTCGGTATTGCGAAAAGCACAAGAAAATAAAATAGAAACCTCTTGGAAAAATTATACGTATCTACACCCTTTGGAAATTAGCCTTGTGTATCAACTTTCGGAATATACTACTGCTTTACAGACTGCCGCTGAAAAATATGCTCCTTACATTTTAGCTCAATATATTTATGAGTTGTGCAAAATTTTCAGTACTTTTTACGCTGAACTTTCTATTCTCAAAGCTGAAAACTCTGCTGCAATGAACTTTCGCTTACTTCTTTGCGAACTCACTGCCGAAACCATCCGAGAAGGAATGTATCTATTGGGCATTGAAGTTCCTGAAAGAATGTAAGATTTTTTTGGATTTTAGGTAAATTATTCAGAATTTTCAACCAAAATTCCAACTTAAAATCAAAGAATTATGCAAAAGTGTAAATTTACCCGATTGGCTATCGGGCTGTTGGCAGTGTTATTGATTGCCTCTTGTAAAAAAAGTTCTGCCCCTGAACACAGCAAACTTATTCCTAAAAATGCAGGAATTGTCTTTAAAGTGGATATGAAAAGTCTTACCAGCAAAACAATTTCTCTACAAGAATTGGTAAGTGAGGAAAATTTGAAACAAATGGGACAAGACTCCGAAGAAGCCAAAAAGACCTCCAAAACTGCTAAAAAGTTCTTGGATTCAGGTATTGATTTGCTCAATAGTGCTTATGTCTTTGTAACAGATATAGACAAAGATAATGTTACTGGTGGATTAACCTTTGCCTTGGATAATGAAGAAAAATTCTTGAAATTTCTCAAAGACGAGGCTTTTTGGCAAGAAGTAGGTGAAAAAAAGCCTGAAATTAACGATAAAGAGAAAATTAAGATTGCCACTTTTAGCAATGGAAATAAAATTGCTTGGCAAGGTAAAGTTGCTATATTACGTTCCGAAAAGCCTTCTGATGATGATATGAAAAAGTTTTTTTCATTGAAAGATAGCGAACAACTTGTTAGCAATGCTTCTTTCAAGGATGCTTTGAACAAAAATTATGATATTTTGATGTGGATTGATGCCGACCAAGCCGCCAAAGCAGGTACCCAAGGCGATATGCAAGCAACTGCGGCTTTGAGTATGGTTGCCGATACCAAAGATACATATATGGTGTTAGGTTTTAATTTTGAGAAAGGCAAAATCACAGCATCTATAGATTATTCGGGCAATGAAGTTATGCAAAAAATGAATGACCAAATTGCACGTAATAGCATTTCTAACGATTTAGTGAAAAATATTCCTTTTGCCGAAGCGAGTACAGGGTTTAGCATTGCACTGAATTTAGAGGGAATTTGGAAATATTTACAAGAAAAAGGTTTGGCAGGTGAGGTAGATAATAGCCTCAAAGATATTGGGCTGAGTGGTGATTTGCTTTCCAAAGCTCTTACAGGTGAAATTTTTGGCGTAACTGAAAAAGTAAATTTCGACGCGAAACTTTTTGCACAAGAATTGCCAGTAGAATTTGTTATTTCTTTGGGTATCAAAGATAAAGCGGCTTTTGATGAAGCTATGAATAAATTGAATAATCAAGCGAAAGGCTCTATTCGCAAAAATGGTGATAACTATGAATTCCCTCAGGGATTTGGCGGAATAGCCGTGAAGAAAAATGTTGCGTATATTACGCTCAGTAAATCATTTTTTGAGGCTATCAACAAAGGTGAAAGTAAGTTAAAAGGGGATTTAGTAGATAAAGCGACCTCCTTTGCATCTGCTATCTATGTTGGAAAGCCTTTCTTTGACGCTTTGGTAAATTCTAAAAACTACAAAAGTTCTGCTTTTGGCGAGGTATATGGTTCTAACTTCCCTTTTGAAAGTATTATTTTTACTTCGGACAAAGTGAAAAATAAGAAAAATCAAACACTTATTACTATCACTATGACCGACAAGAACAAAAACTCACTGATGGTGCTTGCAGATATGGCTAAAAAAGCAGATGAAATTCGTAAAAAAGAAATGGAGCGTTTTGAAAAAGAATATAACGTGGAAGAAGGATTTCCTGAAAGTGGTAATATGCCCAAAATCCAGGAAAATGAAAAAGTCTTAGAAGATAAATAAACAAAAACAAGGGGCAATATCAAGTTTGCCCCTTTTGCAAACTTCAATAATTAAGAGTTTTCTAATTGGTACTCAAAAATTGGTTTTATGTCTGCTTTTTTGAACGTTTTGGCTGTTACAAACTTATCCGAAGTATGCTTACACCTCCAAAATGCCTTGATAACCTCTATTTACAAAGCCATTTTTTACGCAATGTAACATCAATTTTTTATCCATTCATTAAAATTTTTGATGTTCTGTTCTAAATCAGGGATTTTCCAAGCCATTTGCAGATTAAATTCTCCTATACGCGTGCGACAAAGACTTTTCAGGTAAGCACCTACTCCTAATTTTTCACCAATATCTCTCACCAAACTACGAATGTAAGTTCCTTTGGAGCAGACTACTCTGAAATCAATTTCAGGAAAATTTTGGCTATTAGTAATTTCCAAATGGTAAATATGTATTTTTCTGGGGGATATGTCAGTAGTTTCTCCTTTGCGGGCTAATTCGTACAAACGTTTTCCATCTTTTCTGATAGCTGAAAAAAGGGGAGGTACTTGTAATATTTCACCTAAAAAACAGGGCAAAATAGCTTCTACATCTTGAATTTGTAAATGCTCGGTGGAGGTTTCGGAGTCAAAAGTAGTTTCTAAGTCTATGGACGGAGTAGTTTTGCCTAAAACCAAAGTTCCTATGTATTCTTTTTCTTGAGCCTGATAGATTGGAATTTCTTTGGTTTTATTGCCAGTGCACAAGATAAGCAAGCCTGTGGCAAGTGGGTCTAAGGTGCCTGCATGCCCTATTTTAGAGACTTTAAGCAAATATTTTACCTTTTTAAGAGCCTGAAAAGATGTCCAACCATATGGTTTATCTATCAGAATAACTTGATTTTGCCACATAATTTTCAAGAAAAAGTTTCAAGTTTTCGTTGCTTCAAAATAGTATGAAAATTGTGTTTTTACATTCAAAATGTAGCTAAATCTCTCATTCTAATAGGTTTTTACTTAAAAACTTGCCTGATTACTTGCATTCAAGTTCATTTATTATAGTTACCCGTTATTTATTGCTATGACAAAAAATTGAGCTGATTGAGCCTCTTTTTCGCCTTATATAAAAAAACCAACTTTTGCTGAATTCAAATTTTGGTATCTACAAAATTATACCAATTTAAGTTACGATGTAGTCCATTCCCTTTTGAAATTTGGCAAAATTAAAAAATGTGTCCTAATAGTAGAGGAAAACTTTCTCCTTATTTTTGAAAACCTTTTTATTTACAATTTCGTTTGTATTCAAAAAAAGTATGAAACGAAATATTTTAGTTGTCTTATTGTTTTGGTTGTTGATTTTACAAGCGTGCGGGCAAAATAAAGAAAATCAAACTGCTAAAAAAATGGGCAAGAATTTTGAAGTCAAAAAAACTGAACAGGAATGGCAACATTGCCTTAGTCCTGAACAATATCGGGTGTTACGCTTGAAAGGCACTGAAAGAGCTTTCACAGGAAAGTTCTACAAGCATAATGAAAAGGGAATTTATATTTGTGCAGGCTGTGGAAATGAACTTTTCAAATCTGAAACTAAATTTGATTCAGGTACAGGTTGGCCAAGCTACTATGATGCAATTCCTGGTGCGGTAGTTTTGGAAACAGATTATTCGTATGGTATGATTCGTACCGAGGTGCTTTGTGCTAAATGCGGCGGACACCTAGGACATGTCTTTGATGACGGTCCCCAACCCACAGGATTGCGTTATTGTATCAATTCTGTTTCTTTGGATTTCAAAAAACAATAGATGCTCAAAGTAGTTAATACCTATTTCTGTAAATTTCACTTACATAATTCAATGCTCCAAACTGCACAATAAGAGCTACGCCTTCGGTTGTACCTTGACCACACTGCGAACCTTCCGAAACGTAATACACAAAAAGTTTAGCATTTCGCTTTTGCAAGACCTGCTTATCAGGTCTGCCTAAGATTTCAGTGATTTTTTCTTGTGAAAGTCCTAAAAGTTTTTCTTTCTGATTTTCAAGCGAATTTAATAAACGTAAACGTTCATTTTTACAACCTTTACTATCATTTTGCCAAACAGCAGTATCAAAATTTTCTAATTTCACTGCTGTTTTTTGGCAACTACTCAATAATGCTATCAAAAAAATCCATAAATAGACTCGCATAGACAAATCTTTTGGCTTACAAACAAGAAAAATTTATGTTTTGTTTTTCTGTTGCAAAAATGCTAATTTAGCGAGGAATTTTCAGAAAAATTTTTCAAACCTAACATTCCGAATATATGGCTTCTATTTTCAGTAGAATTGTAGCAGGTGAAATTCCTTGCCACAAAATAGCCGAAAGTGAAAATTATTTAGCCTTTTTGGACATTTTTCCTGTTGCCAAAGGGCATACACTTGTTATCCCTAAAAAAGAAATTGATTACATTTTTGATTTAGATGACGATACACTCGCAGGATTGCATGTGTTTGCAAAAAAAGTAGCATTAGCCATACAAAAAGCTGTGCCTTGCGAAAGAATTGGGGTAGCGGTAGTAGGATTAGAAGTTCCTCATGCTCACGTACATCTTATTCCTATCAATAGTATGGCAGATATGAATTTTGCCAACAAGCGAGCCGCTTCTCAGGAAGAACTTGCCCAAGTTGCTGAAAGCATCAGAAAATTTTGGAATGGATAGGTCTGTATGCAGATAAATTTGTTTGGTGAGGTTGTTGATAATGAAGCAATTTCTGTGGAGAAAGCCGCTGAAATTGCCAAGGTTTCGGTGGCTACTATACGGAATTGGATAAAAACTGGCTATCTGACACAAATAGCCCCGAAACTTATTTCATACACCTCTTTTGCAACATTTATGAATGAAGTAGTTAGCGTACAAAAACTCAACAAGAGGGCTAATAAACTTCATAAAAAACACTTTTTTGATAGCTTTTCCCAAGAATTTACTGAACAGAATAATAGCGAAGTTTTTGCTCAAATCTACGAGAATAGCCTCACAGAAGCCTACCGTAATCAAGAAGGAATTTACTATACGCCTGCTTGGATTGTAGAAGATATGTTGAAGAGTGTAGTATTTTCCTCTGATGCTACCTTTTTAGAACCTTATTGTGGCACAGGAAATTTCATCATAGAAGCTATTAGAAAAGGTGCTAATCCTGAAAATATTTACGCCTACGATACAGACCCGCAAGCTATAACTATTGCTAAAAAACGCATCAGAGATATGTTTGGAGTAGAGTCTCCGCATATTCAAGTAGGTGATTTTTTAACAGAGGCTCACAAGTTATTATCTCAAAATATTCGCTTTGATTTTATTTTTACTAATCCACCTTGGGGCAAAAAAATTACTAAACAACAACAAAAGTATTATGCAAATTCCTATCAAAGTTATCAATCGCAGGATACAAGTGTTTTATTTTTGTTTGCTTGTTTGCAATTACTCAAAGAAAAAGGTATTTTAGGTTTTCTGATGCAAGAAGCCTTTGCTAATATAAGTAGTTACGAGCATGCCCGCAGTCAAGTTCTAAGACAAAAAATTCTTCGTATAACTGACTACGGAAGGGCTTTTCCCAAATTGCTTACTTCGGCTTATGCTTTTATTCTACAAAAAAGCCCTCCTGAAACTTATCATCAAGTTTCATGTGAGTTAGCAGGAAAAGACTACTACTTCAGAAAGCAATCTTCTTTTAGTAAAATTCCTAAAAAAAACTTCAATTTTTGGGCAAAAGAATCTGATGTAGAGGTACTTGAAAAAATTTATTCAATCCCCCACCTGACTCTACAAAATCATGCTGAATGGGCTTTAGGCATTGTTACGGGAAATAATGAAAAGTTTTGCAGTAAGTATGCTCGTGAAGGTTACATTCCTGTCTGGCGAGGGTCTGACATTACTCGTGAAGGTTTGAAACCTCCTACTACCTTTATTCCCAATGATTTCAATTTGTATCAACAAGTAGCTCCTCGCCAGATGTATTTTGCAAAAGAAAAATTGATTTACCGATTTAT
>JANWZC010000048.1 GCA_025054975.1 Raineya sp. | reverse complement strand
GAATTTGATGATATTAGCTGTATCAATTTTTTCAGGTTGGGTGAAATAGCCAACTGTAAGTTTGCCATCTAATTTTACGCCCGTATAGTAACTTTTAGTTTCTTGGTAATGATTTACCATTTTAGTTCGCCATTTGCAGAATTCTTGGGCTTGTATCCAAGTAACACCTACCACAGGATACATTCGAAAACCAGGGTGGCGGAGATAGTTTTTTACATACGCATCATTAGCAGAGGCTTCTGATGCCCAAACAGTGGTATCAGGCAGCAATATCTCTTCGGCAAATTCTTCAAAGGTCATTCCTGCGGGGATAGAATCTCGGTTATGATAAAAAAAGTTCATAAACTCAAGCCAATGAATATTGGCAATTTCAGTTCTATCCATGTAAAAGGAAGGTACTATAACTCTTTTTAAGCGATTACGAGAAAGATTTACAACATCTTCTTCGGTGATTCCCATTACGAAAGCTCCTCCTTCAATGAAAACCATATTAGGAGCATTAGGCATATCATAATATTTGGCTACAAACATGCTATTATCTACGGTGCTATCATTGTACGGAATACCCGTAACCTGACTTACCCCTTCCACGTTGCCTGCTTGCATTTCTTCAAAAGACTGCCTGTCGGTTTTATCTTTTTTCTTGAACAAAGAGCAAGCCGAAAAATTATAGATTAGAATTACAAGAAAAGCCAAGTATAAATATTGAACTTGAATTTTCATAAAGAAGTTTTTGGAAAATCAAATTAGGGTTATAGCTGTGAAAATAAGTTTGAAAGCAATTCAAAAGTTTTTGCAAACACAAAAAGGCTTTGATGCCAACCCAAAGCCTTTTCAAGAATGCATTTCAAAGTTTAACGATATTGATTGCCCACACGCTTATTAGTACGACGTTTTTCACCTACTTTTTCACCTGCCATAATCATAGCACAACGGAAACCGATATAATCACGAGCTTCAAATTTATTGAGGTATCTTCTGGTACCAGGAGAAAGCCAATAAGCTACATCTCTCCAAGAACCACCTTTATAGACGCGGGCACTATCATCAACCAAAGAATTTTTTTTGCCTGCCAACAAATAACTACTTGTAGGGTCTCCAACGACAGATTTGGTGGGATCTGATTTCAAACGGGTACTATCTAATTGAATTCTTCTTATGGGGTTCAAATCATTCACATCTTCAAAAGCCAAAGGACGATATACATCTTCTACCCATTCAGCAACATTGCCACCCATATTGTAAAGCCCAAAATCATTGGGAGGATAAGCATAAATCCATTCGGTAATTAAAGCGGCATCATTTTGTTTGCCTGCAATACCTGCATAATCACCTCTACCACGCTTGAAATTCGCCAAGAAAAAACCCATTTGCTTGCCATAAGGATTGCGTGTAGCGTGTCCATCCCAAGGATACACACGATTGTTAGATTGGTTTTCATCTTCGTATTGCGTACCAATCATACCTTTAGCGGCATACTCCCATTCTGCTTCTGTGGGCAGGCGATAATCAGGCATAATTACACCACTTTCTAGAGGAGCATCTTTAGCCGTTTTGTACTCATTTAATGCACCATCTTTGTCTTTTTTCTTAGCCTCATTAAAAATATATTCATTAGCGGCACGCGTACGCCATTTGCAAAACTCTTGGGCTTGTACCCAATTGACACCTACCACTGGGAAGAAACGAAAACCCGGATAACGTAAATAATTAGCTACATAAGAGTCGTTGAAAGCTGTTTCTCTTGCCCAAACAGTAGTATCGGGGCGTAAAATTTGCACTAAAAAGTATGAATAATCAAAACGCTTTTCATCAGTGGGTTGGATAACATCAAGTTTTTGGAAATTATATTTATTTGTCTTAGTATTGTTGAGATAATCTATGTAGGCATTGTAGAGTTCTGTTTTTTTGATATCGTAGGTGTAATCAGCATGGATATTCCGAATTTCCGACTTATTTTTATCTTGTTTGTAAAATTCCATAAATTCAAGCCAGTGAATATTGGCTACTTCAGTCATATCCATGTAAAAGGATTGAATACTAATAGTTCTTTCGCGGTTATCGCGTGTGTAGAGAATGTCCTCTTCGCCTGAACCCATAACAAAACGACCACCTTCCACAAATACCAAATTAGGTCCATCGGGTTGTCCGAGATAAGGTCTTACTTTAAGTGAAGTATAAGCTCCTGTATCTTGTAAATTGTAAGGTATGCCTGTTACCTGGCTAAACATACCTTTTTTATGTACGTTATCACTTCGTTGGACTTGCATTGGGAAACCTTCACTTTGTTTTTTCCCAAACATACTACACGCTCCCAGTGTAACTACACACGCACTTGCTACCAGCAAGGTTTTCATATTTTGCTTCATAATTCTTGGATTTTTTAACACTATTTCAAGTTTTTTTGAGGTTACAGCAGTAATTGTACCAAAATTGAGAGTTTTTTTTGAGTTCGCCAAAAAAATTTGAAAAAATTTTTGAAAAAAATTTCAATCTCCGACATTTTGTCAGGATTTTTGCAACTCTTTGGCACTTTTTTTCGTTACTAATTTTGCCTCAAAAATAATATTTTTTCCAATGATAACAAATCTTGACCTGCAAAATATTAAACAACGCTTCGGAATTATCGGAAATGCTCCTTTGCTCAACCATGCTTTAGAAAGAGCCATAATGGTTGCTCCAACAGAAATCAATGTGCTAATTACAGGCGAAAGTGGCGTAGGAAAAGAGTCTTTTTCTAAAATCATTCATCAGTTAAGCCCACGCAAACACAATATTTTCACAGCAGTAAATTGTGGAGCCATTCCCGAAGGAACCATTGATTCAGAACTCTTTGGACACGAAAAGGGGGCTTTTACAGGAGCCATTGAAAGCCGAAAAGGTTTTTTTGAAGTAACTAACGGCGGAACCATTTTTTTAGATGAAATTGGAGAAATGCCTCTTTCTACACAAGCTCGCTTGCTGAGAGTTTTAGAATACGGAGAGTTCATTAAGGTAGGGTCTTCAAAAGTGCAGAAAACAGATGTCCGGGTGGTAGCCGCTACCAATGTAAATCTGGAAGAAGCCATTCGGAAAGGTAAATTTCGTGAGGATTTATACTATCGTTTGAGTACTGTACCTATCTATGTACCTGCTTTGCGAGAACGAGGTAATGATGTACTTTTACTTTTCAGAAAGTTTGCCACAGATTTTGCTGAAAAGTACCGCCGCGAACCTATTGAACTCAATGAAGAAGCTAAAAACATTCTATTGAATTATCGTTTCCCAGGAAATATTCGTCAATTAAAGAACTTAGTATATGACCTTTCCGTAACAGCCGAAAGCTCAATCATTACTGCTGAAATTTTGCAAAAATATTTACCCAAAGACTCTCGAACAAATTTGCCTATTGTTGTGGAAAATGAAAATACTCAACAACAAGCCTTTTCAGATAGGGAATTGCTTTACAAAGTGCTTTTTGATATGCGAAAAGATGTTACAGAACTCAAAAAGTTAGTATTGCAATTACTCACTTCGGGTACTTCTGCCACAGGAGCAGAAATTATCAAAAATCATCAAGATCTGTTCAAGGAAGTGCAAGGCTTTCCAAGCATAGTAACCAACGACAAATCTACAAATAGTCAAGTTGTCTTACCTGTCATTCAGTCGGAGGGGAATGTCATTCCTTTTCATGCTTCTGCCGAGCAAATTGAAGATATCCCCCACGAAACCGAAGAAGAAACACTTTCTTTGGAGAAAAAGGAAAAAGAATTGATTATCAAAGCCTTAAAACAACACAATGGCAAACGCAAATACGCCGCCGAAGATTTAGGCATTTCAGAAAGAACCCTCTACAGGAAAATTAAAAAATACGGACTTGAATAGTTTGGCATAATATTTGATAAAAGCCGTTTTAGTTTTTTAACCTTAAAACCCCAAAACTATGTTGAAAAAATTTTCTATTCTCGCTTCCTTCGTGGCTACTTTGGGTGTAGCTACTTCCTTGGCTCAAACTTCACAAGGTACTTTGTACTTGGGTGGTGGATTAGGTTTTTCTACCTCCTCCGAAAAAACTACCTTCTCAGGTGGTAATACAACCGTGAATATAGACGGTGATAAAGGTACTAATTTTTCTATTGTACCAGGAGTTGGGTATTTCATTATTGATAAACTGTCAGTTGGAATGGATTTAGGTTTTAACACAAATACTTTCAAACAAATTGATAATAACAATTCCAATAATTACGATAAAACTTCCACTACATTGATTAGCTTTACCCCTTACGCAAGGAAGTTTTTTATGCTTGGAGATAGCTTCGGTTTTACAGGAACTTTTGGCGTAGGAGTAGGTTTAGGTAGTTCAAAAGAAGAAAGAAAAAGAGGTAATACAACAACTACAAGTGAAGGACCTAAAGTTACTACATTGGAAATCGGTATCAGACCAGGCATTGTCTTTTTCCCTACAAATAAAGTCGGATTGGAAGCCAACTTTGGTTTCATAGGTTTTTCTTCTATTACCAGCAAAGAAGAGAATAGCGGCATCACTGCCAAAGAAACCACTACTGAAATTGGCTTTGGAGCTAATTCTATCCAACCTACTTTCTCATTAGGTTTCCGCTACTACTTGGCAAAATAACCAATTTGCATACTGATTACTAAAAAATTAGCAGGCAAGCAAACTCCCTGCTAATTTTTTTGCTTTTTTCAGAGATTTTGGTTACCTTTGACGTGTGTAAGGTATGTATGAAAAACAAAAATTATGAAAAAATTACACATTATTGTCGCGTTTCTGTTCTTTACAAGCTATCTGCTTTTAGCCCAAGCACCTTCTAACAGAGGATTATACTTCAATGGCGGTACTCATGTTACCATTCCTAGTTTGGCTGCTTTGGGAGGAGCTATAAGTTTTACTATCGAAGCCTGGATAAAGGTACAAGCTCCATTAAACCCAGGAGATAAAAGGAACATTATATTAAAACACGATAATTCTACGGGCTATCAATTTGGAATAGAAAATAATAGTGGTAATATTCGCTTATTTTGCTTTATTAACAATACTCAATTTTCTTCCTCACCAATTAGCTCTTTTCAAATAAACGCATGGTATCATGTAGCGTTAGTTAAAAGTTTGTTACCTTCTCCTGAAATACTTTTTTATTTGAATGGTAGTTTGTTAAACAGCGTATCAACTTCTCTTAATGTTACTGCGGCACTTTCAAGTGGTTACATAGGTGCAGGGAACTCCTCCAACGGAACAACTCCCTTCATAGGTCAAATAGATGAAGTAAGACTTTTCACTACCTCAGCCCGTACAGCAGTTCAAATCTCTGCTGATATGAATTCAACTAACAATGAAGGGGCTGAAGCCTTTTGGAGTTTTGAATCTATATCAGGGCAAAATGTGTCTAATAACGGCACAGTTTCCTCGTCATACCAGGGAACTCTTGGTAACTCGTCTTCGACTGAGCCTTCAGATCCCCTCTGGGCTATACGTGTAAAAAACCTTAGTGATTCAGGTCCGGAAAGTTTTAGACAAGTTCTTACGGAGTTGCCCACTGGAGGAGAGACTACTTATGTTGATTTTAGTATCCCTCCCCCTCACTCGTGGATTATCAATTTAAGTAGTCCATTACCTCCAATAGTCTCTGGTACTGGTGTAATCATTGATGGAACTTCCCAACTAGGTTGGCAAGCTAATGGAGATAAAATTACAATAAATGGAGGAGGCACGCTAGCAAATGCATTAGATATTACTGTATCAAATGAAAAGGTGAGTATATGGGGCTTACGTTTTACAAACTTTGTTCCTGGTACGGGGCAAGCTACCTTAAAAATAGATTTTCCTGCACCTGGTTCAGGAGAAATTGAAATTGGAAACTTGAATAAAGGTAATGTATGGAGTAATTGTAATAAAGATATTTTAGTGGACGGTATTAATACAATTACTCAACCTACCGTAAAAATTATTGGCAATAAATTTGGAACAGATGATAGTGGTAATATCCTCCAAATTGCTAACAATGGTCAATACTCCATTGACATAAAAAGAGGAAATTCTAATCAAATTTTACACAACATTATCGTAAAAGGAATTAATATAGAGAACAGTAATAATCTAGTTCGCTATAACAAGATAGGTACCTTATCAACAGGAAATGAAATACTCCCTATTTCTAATCAAATAGGTGTACGCTTAGGAGCATCAAACATAGTGAGAGACAATATAATCGGTAACTTTCAACAAGTAGGTATTCAAATAGCCGGGAATAATAATCATGTATATGATAACAATATAGGCGTTGGAGCCGATGGAACTAGTAACATCAAAAATGGAGCAGGTATAGATGTGCATCCTACAAGTGTAGGAAATTTGATTGTTCAAAACAAAATTGCTAATAGTCAAGGGACAGGCTTACAAACAGGTGTAATAATACAACCCGGAGGAAGAGCTGTTGTTACGAGAAATGAAATCTTTTGTAACGCTAATATCGGCATTTCTAATGGGGCTAAAGCCGCTCCTACTATTACAGGATATAGTGGAGGCAATCTCACAGGAGGAGGAGTAATTGCAGGAGATACCGTCCATATCTATAAAGATAATACCACTTGCTCTGTTACGGCTAAACAAGGTAGGCAATATTTAGGGTTTGTTTATGTAAGCTCTGGTACTACTTGGAGTTTTGCAACAACCTTAATAAATAATGGTGATATCATTACTGCTACTGCTACAAGTAATACGGGGCAAACTTCCCCTTTTTCTACCCCTTTTGTGTATAGCATTTATTTTTATACTCTCGGCAATAATGCTGTCTGGAACGTAAATAGCAACTTATGGTCAAATGATGGCACAAATCCCTGCAATTGTAGCCCCAATGGTATAGCAGGTGCTAATGTATATATTAGGCACAATGCTACTATACCCACAGGATCTATTGTTACTTCAAGTACAATTATAGACATTCAAAACCCCGTAACGCTTACTTCGGATATTCCCTTTACAGCTCAACAACTCGAAGGCGTTTCAGGAGCTAAACTTCTCATGAATATCAATAATTTGCCTACTATTACAAACAATCAATTTGCAACTACTCCTGGCACTATTGTAGAGTTTGCAGGCGGGTCAGGTAGCATACCCAACCAATTTGGAACAGCAAATTATAGAAACTTAATCATTTCGGGAACAACTGGACACGTAAAAACTATATCAGATAATACTACTATTCAAGAAAACCTCACTATCAACGGAGGTACATTAGCTACAGCAAGTCATAACCTAATCGTATTAGGCACTACCACTATTGCAAGCGGTGCAGCCTTGACAGATGCAGCTAACGGAGGAATAAATGAATTCAGAGAAATTATCAATAATGGTAGTTTTGATGCTTCGGGAGTTTCTAATGGCTCAACCTATAAATTTTTAGGCAATATTACCAACAACAATAATTTTTCTCTGGATTGTAATTGCCCCATTGTTTTTGAGGGAGTGTCTATTATTGAAGTTAATAGCAATGCACCTTCGGCGATGATTTTTGGAGCATCTGGTGCGACAGCACCCGTGAATTTCAATACCAATGTAAGATTTTTAGGCTCTTCTCCGATTATTTTCCGAACCAATAACAATCTGACCATTCAAAATAATGTAACCGTCTTCAATTCTCTTAATAATGGCAGTACCTCACGGCTTACCATTTATGGGCATCTGAATGGAGTTTCTGCTACCAGCACTTGGCAGCAAGGTAATAACTCTTACCTTGAATATTTGAATACCAACAAACCAATGGCAACAGGACAACTACTTGCCAGTACCCCCAGCAATACAGTAAGATATGAGAACAACACCACTACTCCCACTGACATCAAAGAAACTACTTACTACGATTTAATGCTCGTTGGCACTTCTATCAAACGCTTTTCTCCAAATACGATTGTAGAAAATCTATTGGATGGTACATTCGCAAATACATTAGATTTACAGGGCAATACTTTACAGATTAGAGGAGATTGGATTGGTAGTTTCTCTGGAATTTTGCAAGCTAACAACGGCAGGGTTATTTTTAATGGAAATAGCCTGCAAACTATTTCTAACCGAACTGCTTTTGACATTTTAGAAATCGCTAATCCTGCTCACGTGGGTATTTCTGGAGCTGATAATTCAGCTAATCGTCTCACCCTCACACAAGGACGTTTGCAGTTAGGCAATTCTACTTTTACGCTTACCGCTAATCCTGCCACTGACCAAATTACCCAAACCTTTACCAACACTTCTACTTCTTATGTAGAAACGAATGGTACAGGCAATCTCACTCGTCAGAATTTGCTTGCGAATACCCCTTATGTTTTCCCTATCGGTGATGCATCAGCAATCCGACATTTAACAGTTACCTTGCCAAACACTACCCCCTTTGTAAGAGCTATTTTTGTACCCAGCGTTACGCCTACGCCTCCCCCTGTGAATACGGATATAGCCGCAGGCAGATGGCTACTGCAAGGAGCAAATGGAGCTACCGTAAGTTTTCATAATTCAGGAGCAGTAGGTTTCCTCTCCAAAGTACATAGGCTTGATGTAACAAACTGGACAGACGCAGGCATTACTACTACTTTCAATGCAGGTACAGGCACTTATACAGCAACTCCTCTCAATTTCTCTTCAGGAGAAACTTATACTATCTTCGGGCAAAATGTTAATCATACAGTTGTTATTAGCTCATTTACTCAAACGCCTCAACCTGATGGCTCTATTTTGCTTTCTGCTTTCACTAATTACAACCTACCTACTCAATTTATTTCTACTAATATGAATGTTGCTCAAATTGTTAATGGAAATCGTCTCATAGTTACCTACAACAATGCCGATGAATTTACAGACATCCTGGCTTTCAATCCAGGACAAAATCCTATTCCTGCTAGCGATACCGTGCAAGTGATGCGTATCTATAACTGGGGCTATATCAATCAACTTTCACAAGATTTAGATAGAAAAATACTCCTTTATCCCAATCCTACCAACGATGAAGTATTTTTCACTTTGCTGGATAACCGCTTGAAAGTGGAAAAAATCAATCTTTACAACGTATGGGGGCAAAAATTATCCGTACCAATTTCTTTTGATTCAGGCAAAATCTCACTTCAAACATTACCCGAAGGTGTGTATGTAGCTGAAATAATCTTACCCGAAGGCGTGATTAGAAAGAAAATTACGAAGAGATAAACCTACTTTTCTAACCTCTTTCGCGTTATTTTATCTGTTTCCAAAAGGTCTTCAAGCGTAGGATTTGCGATAAAATGTACTGCTTGAAGGCTTTTTTCTATGTAATCGGTAATTTCCAAAAAACCAATTTTTTCGGCAAGAAAATTGGCAACAGCAACTTCATTAGCGGCATTCAAGATACAGGGGGCATTACCTCCCATTGCCAAAGCCTCGTAGGCAAGCGTAAGATTACGAAATGTGTGAGTATCAGGTTGTTCAAAAGTGAGATGAGGATATTTGGCAAAATCAAAACGAGGGAAAGTAGAACTAATTCGCTTCGGATACGCCAAAGCATATTGAATAGGTAATTTCATATCGGGCAAGCCCATTTGTGCCTTGATAGAACCATCTTCAAATTGTATCAAAGAATGTATGATAGACTGCGGATGTACAATTACTTCAATTTGATGACTTTCCAAACCAAATAACCATTTGGCTTCAATCACTTCTAAGCCTTTGTTCATCAAAGTCGCTGAATCTATGGTAATTTTTGCTCCCATAGTCCAGTTGGGGTGTTTGAGAGCTTGAGCAGGGGTTACATTTTTGAGTTCATCTCGTTTTTTACCCCGAAAAGGACCTCCCGAAGCCGTCAGGATAATTTTTTCAATTTTATTATGAAACTCACCCACCAAGCACTGAAAAATCGCCGAATGCTCCGAATCTACAGGAATAATCGCCACCTGATATTTTTGGGCAAGTTCGGTAATCAGTTTTCCTGCGACTACCAAAGTTTCTTTGTTTGCCAAAGCAATCGTCTTGCGAGCTTTGATAGCCTCAATGGTAGGGGTAAGTCCTGCAAAACCTACAAGGGCTGTTAGCACTATATCAATGGTTTCCATTTGCACCACCGAAGCCAAACTTTTCGCCCCCGCATACACCTTGATAGGAAAGTTTTGCAAGGCACTTGCCACTTTGGGATAATGATGTTCATTAGCAATTACTACCACATTCGGCTGAAATTCAACAGCTTGCCGAATGAGTAAATCGGCATTGTTTTGTGCTGTAAGGACTTCTACCTCAAAGAAATGAGGATTTGCCCGCACTACCTCTAAGGCTTGTGTTCCAATAGACCCTGTAGAACCTAATATAGCTATGCGTTTGCGTGGGTTCATTTCTTGATAGGAATAATTAAATCTGCCCCTGGATACACATCTTTGAGTTCATCTTCTATGTCGTTGGCACGGATAATGTCAAATTTGCTAATTCCGTATTTCTGAGCAATTTGCCCAAGTTCTTCCCCGTCTAAAACCTTATGATAATCACGTATCACTACTCGCAAACCTGCATCAACTTTTAAAGCAGTTTTTTCGGTAAAGCTATTAAGTTGTTTCAGGTGAGAAACGGACATATTGTATTTTTCTGCAATTTCTTTCAGGGTTTCTCCTGGCTTGACCTTATGCACATGAATTTTTTGCAGATTTTCAGCTCTATTTTGAGCTATCCGAATACTATCACGAATGAACTCCTGCCTTCTTGCATTGCGTACAGAGTCGCGTATTTTTTTAATGCGGGCTTGGTCGTAAAGATTATACACTAAACTGCCTCTTTCATCGGTTTCATCTATTATGTCGTATAACATAAATGCCAAAATTGCTAATAATACCCCCAGTATAATTACAGGTAGATTGGTGAAAGCGTGTTTTATTTCCACTTCTTCTACTGAAATTTCTTCGCTAAGTGCAGTAGCAAATTCGGCACAAGTGCTAAATCTCTCTTTGGGATTTTTTTCGGTGGCTACGGCAAGGGCTTCATAGATTTTGGGATTGATAGCATGTTTTTTAGGCAATTCAGTAATGCCAAAAAGCATAAAAATCCCTATTTTGCCCAAAGAAAAAATGTTACTTTGTTCATTCCGAGTACCTTTTTGTATCTCTTCGGGACTTTGATAATTTTTATCCTGATAATTAGGATTTTCAAAACCTACTATTTTCACTTGATTGCCTTCAATAATGATATTTTTCGGATTAAGGGCAGGGTGAATAATACCAATTTGATGAGCTGAACCAAGAATATCTAAGATTTGCCTAAAAAGCCGAAGCATTTTTTCTTCGGTGAGCGTGCCGTTCTGAATGATATATTGCTCCAAATTGAGCTTATCTTCTAAGTACTCTAAAACAAGATAGCTATTTTCAGGAGTTTCAATGAAATCGTATAGTACTTTACTTTGTGGATGCGTAAAACGTAAATTATGAATCTCTCTGCGTAATTTTTCTTTGGCTTCTACATTTTGTAAGTGAGCCGCATTAAGCGTCTTGATAAGCACTTTTCTATCAAATAGCAGATGTTCAGCGAGATAGTAATCATAAAAAGTTTCGCTCCGAAGAAAAGATTTAATTTCATAATTCAGAAGTCGCTCACCTACAAGTTGGGCAGTCATAATTGATTTATCAAAAAGTGAAACTACTGCAAAATAAAGTTTTTTAGTTCATTCAAGCAAATCATTTTCAAGGAGAAAATTATGATAGGCATTTTGCAACTCTTGCAACATTTTAGTTTCTTTTTGGGTAGAAAGCACTTGCAAGCCTTGCTCAAAGACTTGTCGGGCTTTTTCAATTTCTTGCAGTTCCCAATAGGCGTGAGCCAAATGATAATAATTAGGAGCGTAATCAGGAAATTCTTGCCAAACTTTTTCGTAGTAAGGCAGAGCCTCTACAAGGCTGTATTTGCGGTATTCGGTAGCCAAAGCATACCAGTTAAAAGGATTATCAGGTTCTTGTTCTGCGTACTGATGCAAAAGTTCTAATCGGGACACAAAAAATTGACTTTTTCAGCAATAAAAAAGTGTCTTTTTAACTTATCCCCCAAACCAAAGATGTTTAGGCATTTAAGGATTGTAAAAGATTTTTTAATTCATTGAGAGCAGTTTCAGAAAGAGGTTTTGTAATAAACTTGATAACATAATCGTTATCTACGATTTTTTCAATGTCTCGCTTATTGTCGGAACTGGAAAGAATAGCAATTTTACACTTATTTTTCACATTTTCAGGGAACATTTCAAATTCAAACAAAAATACAAAGCCATCTACAATAGGCATGTTGATGTCCAAGAAAATCAAATCAGGCAAATTTTCAGGATTATTTTGATTTTCCTCCAAATATTGCAAGGCACTTTTACCTGAATTCTTGATTTCTACACGTTTAGCAAACTTTGAAAGCTCAATAATTCTTTTGCTGATGAAGTTGTCGGTATCGTTATCATCTACCAACATTACAAGATCTAACATATCGCTTATGGGCTTAGATGAAGTCATTGGTTACAGTGATTTACAAATATGCAAAACTTTCGTAACAAAACAAACGCAAAAGTATAAAACTTTTTATTTTCATTTTGTTAAAAACTTATCCTAAAACTTACTTACGGGAAAAATGTTTAGCTTTTTGTTAAAAACTTAAATATTTCCAAAGCATCTCTAAGCGTTCTTGGTCGGTATCTGCGAATACAGGCTCTTGTTGGAATTTAGCTACTATCTCATAGCCAAAACGTTCAAAAGTAGCTATAATACGTGTCAGTTCTGTTTTATTGATTTTCAGAAGCACGTACAAGCGTAAAGGTTCTTGGGGTAAGGTTTGCGTAGTGAGATAGAGGATTTTAGCGTTATTACTTTCTACCAAGCGAGCTATTTCAGTAAGCGAGTAGTCCCACTGATTTACAGATAAAATCAAGATACTACCTAGCTCCTGAAAAGCATAACTTTGCCCAATTTGTTTGAGTATATCTTGCGAAGTAATACAACCTTGATATTTACCCTCTTTGTCAAGAACTGCTACAAGCGTAGTTTGTTCATTAAACAAAGATACAGCTTCTAACCAGTGCTGATTTTCATAAATAAAGGTATTAGAAAATAGTAGAGGCAAGTTTTCAAAGTGAATGGTGTCTTGGTAAATATCTAACAAAGTATTTTCCGAAATCAAACCTTTGTAATAATTGTTTTCATCAACACAAGGCAAGGTATAGCAGTGCAAATTTTCCATAATTTGCAAGGCTTTTTCTGTATTTTCGCCTTCTCTAATAGGTCTGATATACGGATTAAAGATATTTTGCACTGCTATTGCCATAGTGTTAATGGATTTTGAAGTATTAACGCCAAGATACAAAAATTTTGTATAAAAAACAACAAATTTTATGCTACTTGTTTGCTTTGAATGGGATTTCTTTGTAAGAAACTTCGCAGAATTTTATTAAATTTTTCGGGATGTTCCATCATGGGTGCGTGTCCGCATTTATCAATGAAACGCAATTCGGTATTAGGCATCAGGGTATCAAACTCATAGGCAACCAAAGGAGGTGTAATGGTATCATTCAAGCCCCACACCAAAAGGGTAGGTACCTGAATAGCAGGAATATCTTTTGCCATATTATGCCTTTGAGCCGATTTGGCAATGGCTACAATTTTCATGCATTTAGGTATGCTTCGTACGATATCAAAAACTTCAAGAACCAGATCTTCGGTAGCGGTTTTAGGGTCGTAAAAGGTATATTCTACACGTTCTTTGATGTATTCGTAATTACCTCTTTTGGGGTAAGAACCTCCCATAGAATTTTCAAACAATCCTGAACTGCCTGTAAGTACCAAACGCTTAACATTACTTGGATTTCGCAAGGTGTAAGTCAATGCAATATGACCACCCAAAGAATTGCCAAGCAAAGTAATGTCTTTTAATTGTTTTTCATTAACAAATCTTTCAATAAAATCTGTGAGCCCTTCAATACCTGTATTGCTAAGTGGTAAGTCATAGATGGGCATCATCGGAATAATAACTCGGTAATCCTTATGAAATTCAGCTACTACATCTTTCCAGTTGCTCAAAGCCCCAAAAAGCCCATGTAACAGGAGTAAAATTTCACCCTGTCCTTCGTCTATGTAAGTAAAATCACCTTCCTTTTTGATGTTCAATTCCATATTTCTACTGATTTGTTTTGCACAAATTTGGCTTTTTTTTCTAATTCTCCCAAAAAATAAATAAAAAACCTCATAGAGAAAATGTTCCTATGAGGTTTGTGGGTAAGTAATATACCCCAATTAGTTCATGCGAATAATATCGCATTTGTAACCTTTGGTAGCATTGCCGTGTAAAACGATAGTGAAAATACCTCCTGATGCAAAATTAAAAGTTACGTTTTTAGAAAGTACAGGGGTAGTATGCCTGCGATTAGGATAGTAGAAGTTGAAAGTATAAGTACCCGCAGGTCTTGTAGAATAACTCGTAACAGGAACACTGAAAGTATAATTGGGAATTAACTCGCCATCCGTGTTTCTTTCAATAACAATAGAACTTAGAGTGGTATTGTTAGCTGTATAACTTCTGCTAAAAAATCCATAAGGATTAGTTGCAGTAGGAGTAGGGATATAGCGAGAACGTGAAGCAAGTGAGTCGCGTACGGCACGCAGCGAATCTTGTTGTGCTGGAGTTTTACCTTGGTCAGCTCTGAAACGCGTACCCGCAGGAGGACTTGGAAATGCAAGCATAGGTCTTCTATCTACGTTCATAGGGGAAGGAGCTGATGCATTAGCAGTTAGCAAATGAACATCACCTAAATCAGAAGCCAAATTCAAGAAACGAATAGCCATACTTCCTGATGCAGGCGTAGCAGGTAAGGTCTCAGTAATAATGGTAGAACCTTCGGCAGTTGAGCCTGTATTTGTACCAATCACCCCCCTTAAAAAGATAGAAGTTAAACTACCTGCACCTAAATTGGTATTTACACGCAAGTTGGGCGAAGCAGGCTCTCCAAGAGCATTGTTGAAAGTAATATTTCTTCTACCACCAGGTATAAAAATACCCACTTCGGGTTGAGCAGGGGTTACTTCCACATTATTGATAACAGATGCAGGAACTGCTTGGGCAAAATTAGTAAAAGGCGTAGCCGTTGAAAAACCAGAAGGGGGTGTTCCTGTAAAAGCAATACCCGCATAAGAGCTGGATTGCTCAGGAGCTCCTGCAATACCAGCAAAAGTTGCTGCAGCAGGATATTTACGACTCAAAGGAACAATCGTAGTACCATCTAAACGGAAATTCTGACTAAATATCACTCCTCTTGTACCATTGAGGTTAGGAAGTTCTTGCCCATCTACCGATACAGTGTAGAAATAATTAGGACTATTTTCAGGGTCGGGACTCAAATCCACCAAAGCATTAAAGACCATAATACGAGCATTATTGGCATTAGTACGTGCCAAAGGAGCTATCGTAGCCTGATTTACCTGAGGCACAGGATAATTAGGACGGCAAGCCAACATTCCTCCGCCTGCCAAAGCCA
>JANWZC010000047.1 GCA_025054975.1 Raineya sp. | reverse complement strand
ACTACATTGATATTTTCTTGCCCAGCAAAGAACTCAAAAAACAAATCGCTAAAATCGTAACCGATGCCACCCCTTTGGAAGCCCCTAAAAACCCTGATACTTGCAATGTTTTCAAAATTTATAGTCTGCTGGCTTCACCCGACCAAATTGAAGAAATGCGTAAAAACTATTTAGCAGGTGGCTACGGCTATGGACACGCCAAACAAGCCCTCCAAGAACTTATTGAAACCAAGTTCCAAACCGAAAGAGAGCGTTTCAACGAATTCATCCAAAACCCAGAGCTTTTGGAAAAAACCTTGCAAAAAGGTGAAGAAAAAGCTCGTGAGGTGGCTCATAAAACCCTGCAAAGAGTTAGAAAAGTGATGGGATTTGCGAGTTAGTGTTAGACATTAGACATCAGACGCAAGACACAAGACATTGACACAAGATAGAGAATTATGCAAAGACTTGCTATTTTGGCTTCGGGTAGTGGCACAAATGCTGAAAATATCATTCAATACTTCAAAAATCACCCTGTTATAGAGGTGGCTTGTGTGCTTTCCAATAAAGCCGATGCTTTTGTTTTGGAAAGAGCCAAGAAATTACAGGTTCCTGCATATACATTCCAAAAGGCTGATTTTTATGAAAATGGAAAAGTTTTAGAAATATTGCGAAACGAAAAAATTGATTGGATTATTCTTGCAGGCTTTTTGTGGCTTGTGCCTGAAAGCATTTTAGAGGCTTTTCCAAATAAAATTATCAACATTCACCCTGCTTTGCTTCCCAAATACGGCGGTAAAGGCATGTATGGCAACCGAGTTCATCAAGCCGTTTGGGAAAATCAAGAAACTGAAACAGGCATTACCATACATTTCGCTAATGCCCACTACGACGAAGGTCAAATCATTTTTCAAGCAAAAACTAGTCTGTCGCCCCAAGATACCCCTGAAAGTATTGCCCAAAAAGTGCATAACTTGGAATACGAGCATTTTCCCAAAATTATTGAACAAACTATTCTAAAAAGATTGAAACAATGAATTTTCTTTTTCTCATAGAAACTGAGGGGTGGTATCGTTTGGAGCGGTTTTCGCCGCAAACATTCCGAGAGTTTGTGTGGGAAAATCCATTTTGGCTGTATGCTATGCCTTTTGCATTGATTTTGTTCCTGATAAGGTGGTTTTTGGCTTTGCCTACACGTCAGAAGTTGAGTTTTACGCTACCTACTGATACAAAAAGTTTGCAAAAAGGAACTTGGTGGCGTTTTGTGCCTGATGTGGTATTACTTTTGGCGATTTGGCTTGTGATGATAGCTTTGGCTCGCCCCCAGAAAGTTAATGAAAAAGTGCAAAAGTATTCGGAAGGTATTGATATAATGCTTGCTCTTGATGTTTCGGAGTCTATGCTGTACGAGGATTATAGCCCCAACCGCTTGCAAGTGGCTCTACAAACTGCCAAAAACTTCATCAAGAGCCGCTTGTATGAAGATAGAATTGGTATTGTAGTGTTTTCGGGAGAGGCTTTTACGCTTGTTCCACTCACTACTGATTACGAACTTTTGGAAAAAATACTTTCACAGGAAATTCAGGGCAAAATGACCGAAGCCGAAGGGACGGCTCTTGGTGATGCTTTGGCAGTGTGTATCAACCGACTTTCGCAAAGCAAAGCCAAATCCAAAATAGTGATTTTGATTAGCGATGGCGATAATAATACAGGCAAAATTTCCCCTACGGAAGCCTCACAAATTGCTCAAAAGGAGCAAATCAAGGTTTATACTATCATTACGGCAAGTTATCAGGCACAAGTACCTTTTGGGAAAGATGCCTTTGGCAAACCGCAGATGTATGAAAATGCCATTGATGAACAAATCATGCGGCAAATTGCCTCAACCACACAAGGCGAATTTTTTAGAGCCGAAAATGCTCAAAATTTGGAGAGAGTCTTAAACGAAATTTCTGCCAAAGAAAAATCTGAAATTTTGGAAATTCGTTATACGCAAGCCAAAGATTTCTACCGCATTTATTTACTTTGGGCAATGATTTTTTGGCTTCTTTGGCTTGCTCTTAAACTTACTTTTATGGCTAACGCCTTAAAAGACTAACCCAATGTACCTCCGCCATCTACAATGAGCGTTTGTCCTGTAATGAAATTAGCCTCGTCAGAAACTAAAAAGGCACAGGCATTGGCAATATCTTCGGGTTTGCCTATTCTACCTACGGGAATTCTCCTAATAAACTCCTGACGATATTCTTCTTTGACGGTAGCAAACATATCTGTATCAATAACGCCTGGTGCTATGGCATTGACATTGATTTGATATTTGCCGAGTTCTCTTGCCCAAGTTTTAGTAAGTCCGATAATAGCTGCTTTTGAGGCAACATAGTTGCTTTGCCCAAAATTGCCCGTAAAACCTACAATAGACGAAATACTTACAATTTTACCATACTTTTGCTCAATCATCGTGGGTGCAACTACACGCGTGCAGTTGAAAACCCCTGTGAGATTTACGTCAATAACGCTTTGCCACTCTTCGGCGGTCATTTTGCGGAGGCTATTGTCGCGTATGATGCCTGCATTATTCACCAAAATATCAATTCTGCCGAATTCTTTAAGTGTAGCCTCGCAAGCCTTTTGTACGCTTTCAAGTTGGCTCACATCTACACCTGTGAAGGCTTTTACAATTTTTTCAGGAGTGCCATTCAGTTCTTGGGCTGTTTTTTCAGCAAGAGGATTGATGTCCCAAATCACACCCTTTGCCCCTTCTTGCAAAAGTTTTGCAAGAATAGCTCTACCAATCCCTTTGGCTCCACCCGTAACTACTGCAACTTTGTCTTTCAAACGCATAATACTAATTTTTTAGATTGCCTGCTTGATTTCACGAAAAAAGGATACTTTTACAAGTATCCCCCCCAATTTTGGAGCAAATTTAAGCAAAAAAGATTGTAAAAAGCAAAAGAGATGAGGCTTAAATTTAGCTGCATTTACGCTATACTAAACTAACAAAGATTTTGATTTTTTATAAGTCCTAAAAATTGAAAACCGAAAATTTGTTCTTTTGGGGTCAGTATAAATGAAAAGCAGTTTTGCGTGAAAGCGATTATCAAAAAATTCTTTGGGTATTTAAGCCTACTTCGGTTTGTTACTGATTGTAAGTACGCCCAATAATGAGCCGAAATGTATTCAATAATTCAAAAAGAACTTGCTAGTTTTTGCCCAAAAATTCTTTTCATTTAGCATAATTTGCTTTTTCGCTTTTTTTTTACATTTTTGCCTAAAACCTTGTGTTTATGGTAAAATTTGGTTGTTTTCTAACTTTTGGCTTACTCTATTTCCCAAAGTTGCTTTTTTCGCAAGCTGATGATTTTATCAATAGTGGCAAAAAACAACTTTCAGCTAAAAAATATATAGAAGCCATTAGCGATTTTGGTGAGGCAATACGTTTCAATCCGAAATCGGCAGAAGCCTATTATGGTAGAGCTATGGCGTATTGCGGTACGCAAAATTATCAAAAGGCTCTGCAAGATATTCAACAGGCAATCAGTTTAGATAAATCACAATCGCGTTTTTTTGCCGAAAGAGCTAAAATTTATTTTTTGCTTAAAAACTATGAAAAAGCTGTTCAAGATTACAGTCAAGCTATTTTTGCTGAGCCTCAAAATGCGTCTTACTATCATCAAAGAGCTATTGTGAGGCTTGCTTTGCAAGATTATGAAGGTACTAACCAAGATGCCGAAAAGGCTTTAAGTCTGGATAAAACTCAAACTGCCCCTTACGCCGAGCAAGGTATAGCTTTGTTTTTGCTTAATTTTAAGCAAGAGGCTCAAAGTTGCTTTGAAAGGTATTTAGAAAGTCCCAAAGCTGAAAAATATGCTTTGCTGGCTGAAAGGATTTTTGAATTTGCTCCCAGAAATATGTCTCTTTTGCAAAAAGCCGAGCAATGGATTTTACGAGCTGTGCAAATGGAGGATAACTACAAACACAATTTTCTATATGCTTCCTTATTGAATTTGCAGGGGAAACAACTTAATGCTCTTGATGTTTG
This sequence comes from Raineya sp., assembly GCA_025054975.1. Classification (GTDB taxonomy): domain Bacteria; phylum Bacteroidota; class Bacteroidia; order Cytophagales; family Thermonemataceae; genus Raineya. Next base: position 11,677 of record JANWZC010000047.1, on the reverse strand, counting down.
TCAGAAGGCAATTAGTTTGGCAAAAAAGGAAAATATAGCCTACGATGAAGCTGAAAAACTTTTAGAAAAAATCAGTGAAGTGGATGATATTCCACCTGTAATTACTTTGGTTTCGCCTGCTGTAATGCGAGGAGGTATTATAGTAAGCCGAGAAGGAGAAATGAGCATAATCGGCAAAGCTACTGATGAAAGTGGTGTGAAAGAAGTTTTCATTAACGGAAATCCTGCAAGGCTTTTCAGCAATGGAGATTTCAATGGTATTGCTCTTATCAAGCCTGATACGAAAATTCTCACTATTGAAGCCACCGATAACAAAGGTAATACCGAAAAAATCAACTTTCAAATTGTGCGAGAAACCGAAAAAAACACCGAAAATAAGCGTTTCAAGAGCGTAGGTAAATCTTATGCTCTTATTTTTGCTACCAATACCTACGAGTATTGGAATAATCTCACTAATCCCATTCCTGATGCAGAAGCAGTTGCCCAAGATTTGAAGGAAATTTATGGTTATGAAATTGATTTAGTGCAAGATGCAACACAAAATCAAATTATCTTGAAACTCAAAGAATATTTGCAAAAAAAATTTCAACCTAATGACCAATTACTTATTTTTTTCGCAGGACACGGACAATATGACGAAACTTTCGGTGAAGGTTATGTAGTTGCCAAAGACTCTCGTCTTGATGATGAAGCTAAGTTGTCTTATATTTCTTACTCTACTTTGCGAACTTACATCAACAACATTCAGGCAAAGCATATTCTTTTGGTGATGGACGTTTGTTTCGGAGGCACTTTTGACCCTTCGCTTGCCTCTAAAAACATACGTGGTTTGCCCCCCAAGCTCAATGATGACGATATAGAAGCCTTTATTCAACGAAAAATGCAGGCTCGTACTCGTCGTTACATTACATCGGGAGGTAAAGAGTATGTTTCAGATGGTACGCCAGGTATGCACTCGCCTTTCGTGAGAAAATTTTTAGAGGCTTTACGAAGCTATGGAGGAAAAGATAAAATTATGACGCTCGCCGAAATTATGACTCACTTGGAAACTATTACACCACAACCACATTACGGGGAATTTGGCTCTAATGAACCAGGCAGTGATTTTCTGCTGATTGCCAAATAAGCAATAAAAGAGCCTCAATATTTTGAGGCTCTTTTTTTAGAAATCTTCATCAATAGAGAATACTTGTTTTTCTTTGGAAGCCATAACTCCTGCTTTTTGGTAGTCGCCTACACGTTTTTCAAAGAAGTTAGTTTTACCTTGCAGGGAAATCATTTCCATAAAAGGAAAAGGATTAGTGACATTATAATGTTTTTCGTAACCCAAAGCAACTAGCAATCTATCTGCCACAAACTCAATGTATTGACTCATAAGATTAGCATTCATACCTATTAAATTCACAGGCAAAGCATCTGTAACAAATTCTTGTTCAATTTTCACTGCATCAGTGATGATTTCTAAAACTTTCTCTTTGGGTAATTTATTTTGAACATATTTGGTGTAAAGCAAGCAAGCAAAATCGCAATGTAATCCTTCATCACGGGAGATAAGCTCGTTAGAAAAGGTAAGTCCGGGCATTAAGCCACGACTTTTGAGCCAAAAGATAGAGCAGAAACTTCCTGAAAAGAAAATACCTTCTACAGCGGCAAAAGCTATCAAACGCTCAACGAAAGAACCATTCGTAATCCAACGTAAAGCCCATTCTGCCTTTTTGCCTACGCAAGGAATATTGTGAATGGCATTGAGCAAATAATCTTTTTGCTTGCTATCTTTGATGTAGGTATCAATCATCAACGAGTATGTTTCGGAATGGATATTTTCCATCATGATTTGGAAGCCATAAAAACATTTAGCTTCGGGAATTTGAACTTCGTTGATGAAATTGATAGCTAAATTTTCATTCACAATACCATCACTTGCGGCAAAAAATGCTAAAACATGGGAAATAAAATGTTTTTCATTTTCGTTGAGTTTATTGTCCCATTCTTTCACGTCTTGAGCAAAGTCAATCTCTTCGGCAACCCAAAAATTAGCTACCGATTTTTTGTACATTTCCCAAATATCAAAATATTTGATAGGGAAAAGTACAAAACGATTTTTGTTTTCTTGTAAAAGTGGTTCATTAAGAGCCATTTCTGTTTGGTTCATAAGGCATTTGGTTTTGTTTGAGTACAAAAAATGAAAATCTAATACGAAGTTAAAACTTTTCTATTTGAAAATCAAATCTGATGTTCAAAAAACTTTAACTTCAAGATTTTCTTGTGATATTCAACTTACTAAACATACTTCGGCTATGCTTAATAATCAGCCGAAGTATGTTCAATAATCCCAAAGGCAACTTAATAAATTTCTGCTAACTAAACCTTTTTTCGTTTAGATACTTTTTATTTTCTCCCGAACTTGCCAAAACTCCATATCTTTTTGAGCTTTGGTTTTCAAGTTTTTATCTTTTTCCACTGCTTTCTTAAGCCACTCTACACATTCTTGTTCATTGCCTTTACGCATACCTGCAATCGCACGTACGTACAAGGCAAGAGGAAAATCTTGAATTTTTTCTAAAATTTGCGAAGCCTTGTCGTATTGATAAGTAAGCAGATGCACCAAAGCCTGATTGAAACGGCTTTGTACGCTGCTGCCTGATTTTTCAAAAAATGCAAGTGCCTCTTGATAGTTTTTATCTTTGGCAGAAGTGGCTTGCTTTACCTTCTGCAAACCTTGCCATTCGTTGAGCCATTGTAAAAGCAAAGTATCAGTAGCACCTTTTGTAGTAGCTGTTTGTAGAAGGCTATCCGCTTTCTGTGTTAGATTTTTACGTTTCAATAAATAAGCATAGTTGTAAAAAGTTTCCGCCTTGCCTCCTAAATTCATAGCTGTCTGCAAATGATAAACAGCTTTCTGAAAGTTTTGTTCGTTTTTATCTTGCAAAAATTTTTGGGCATACCAAGTACCTACTTGGTGATGATTGTAATCATTAGGATTTTTTTCTATTTCCTTCTCCCACATAGAAACCCACTGAGCAGTGTCTTTGAGGGCATTTTGTGTATTTTTATTTTCTTGTACGGGTAAAACTCTTGCTACTCGTAAATTAGGATAGATACTTTCGGCATTGTTTTTTTGCAAAATGTTGTAAATTTCACCTACTCCATTAGCATTTTGAGTTTGTGTTTTCAGGTTGTCATCAAGTTGGGTTTGCAGATACTGCTTCCATTTGGCAAAGTCAAGTTTTTCAATTTGAGCCTCTATTTTTGCATTTTGTAAGAAATTCCTTACACTATTGGCACGATTTTGAGCAAGCGTATAGTTTTTAGCTTCATTACCTTCGGGAGAAAAATAACCCGTAATTTTCAAAGGAGGTTGAGGAAGCTGTGATAATTTGCTTTTTTCACTTTCAGAAAGTTCAGCACTATTCATCTCAAAAAATACAACGACCTCCTGATTTTGAGGCAAATTAGGTAAAGCATAAAAACGTAAAGAAGGTTCTGCACTTTGTTGAAAAAGCAAAGCCGTTGTAATTACTCCTCTGCCAATGGAAAATGAAGGAACTTCGTACTTTTTGTCTTTTTTCTGTTTGAGGGTCGCTTTGAGTAAAATATCACCATACTCAGTTTGATTAGGTACATACTTGAAGGCAAAAGAAGTATCTATTTTTGCCATACTTTTTGTAGGAGCAATACGCAAGATTTCGCCTGTAAATTCTGTTGAGCTAAAAATGACTTGTCCTTCGTATTCAACAATTTTTTTCTGTAATTCAGCGGGTACTTGGATTTGTAATTTACCACGTACTTGCCCTCCGTGCAACTCTAAAGGATTAGGTTGCAATACAATTACCTGTTTTTGTGCAAGTTTAGCAAGGTCTTTGCTGCTTGTGCAAGCAAACAGAAACGATACACTCAGAAGGATTACAAAATATTTTTGCATATTTTTGAAAATTTTAGTAGGTTTGCTAAAAAAATTATTTTTTGGGTTTTTGGGGCAATGTTCAAGAAATTCAAATGTTTCGTGGAGTTTCACGCATTTGGCGTCTGTACACGTTTGGGTGAAAAAATGGGAATGTCTATTTCTCATATTCGTTTATTTTTTATTTATACTACATTTTTGACTATGGGTTCGCCCATTATTCTTTACTTGATACTTGCCTTCATTATGAATATTCGTAGATATCTACGAAAAGCCAACAATCCAACCGTTTGGGACATTTAACACGCAAATATATAATGATTTTACCAATAGTAGCATACGGAGATAACATTTTGAAAAAAAAATCAGAGGAAATTCCAGTAGGTACGCCTCTGCAAGAGCTAATTGCCGATATGTACGAAACCATGTATAATGCTCATGGCATAGGTCTTGCCGCTCCACAGATTGGCAAAAGTATTCGTTTGTTCATCACGGATGGTTCTGTTTTGGAAGATGAACCTGAACTGAAAGATTTCAAAAAAGTCTTCATCAATCCTGTTATTTTGGAAGAAACAGGCGAATTTTGGGCTATGGAAGAAGGTTGTTTAAGCATTCCAAACATCAGAGAAAGTGTAAGTCGTCAGGAAAATGTGCGTATTCGCTATTATGACGAAAACTGGAACTTACACGAAGAAACTTATTCAGGTATGGCAGCTCGTATCATTCAGCACGAATATGACCATATAGAAGGCATACTCTTTATAGATTACTTATCTCCTCTCAAAAAACGCTTGCTCAAAGCCAAACTGGAAAACATCAGCAAAGGCATTGTAAATGTAGATTATCGTATGCGTTTTCCGAAGGCTTCCAAAGCAAGAGTTTGATATCACTATTTGCAAAACAACCACAAACCGAAATTCTTATGAGAATTCAAAAGGTTCAGACCAGCTCTGACGAGGAAAAGTTTTTTGCGTTGCCCCTAAAACTTTATGCCAATCACAAACAATGGATTCGCCCTTTGGAAAAAGATGTAAGAGGAGTTTTTGATAAAAATGTCAATCCTACCTTTCAGCACGGAGAATGTGAGCGTTTTATCTTGCAAAGCGATAGCGGAGAAACTATTGGCAGAGTAGCGGTTTTTATCAACGAAAAAACTAAACTCAAAAACAACGACCAACCCACAGGGGGAATGGGTTTTTTTGAATGCATTGAAGATGAAAAAGCTGCATTTCTGCTCTTTGATACCTGCAAGCAATGGCTCATTGAACGAGGCTGTGAAGCTATGGACGGCTCTATTAACTTCGGAGGAAGAGATAAATTTTGGGGAGTTTTGGTAGAAGGTTTTGAAAGAGAACCTAACTATCAGCAAAATTACAACTTTCCGTACTATCAACGTTTTTTTGAAAATTATGGCTTTCAGGTGTATTTCAATCAATATACGTATTTTCGGAAAGTGTATGGTTTGAGCGAAAAAGTGCATACCAAAGCTAACCGCATATTTAGTGATAGCAATTATCATTTTGAAAACATCAAAATTAGAGAGTTGAAAAAATATGCCCAAGATTTTAGACATATCTACAACAACAGCTTTGCTCTCACAGAAGGCATACCCGCTATGAGCGAGCAGGAAGCCGAAAAAATGATGAAAAAAATGAAACCTGTGATTGATGAAAGGCTCATTACATTTGGTTATTATAAGGGCGAACCTGTGGCTTTTGGCATATTTTTGCCTGAACTCAATCAAATTTTTCGCTATGTTGATGGAAAATTAGACTTTGTTGGCAAACTTAAATTTTTGTACTATCGGTGGAAGGGAGTTTGTACGCGTGTATTAGGGGTAGGTTTTGCGGTAGTGAAAACTCATCATGCCAAAGGTTTAGATGCGGCTCTTTCAGTTTGCTTGGAACGCGAGTCTGCCAAAGCAGATTTTCCATATACCGATTTGGAACTTAACTGGATTGGAGATTTTAATCCACCTATGCTCAAACTTATGGAAAATTTGGAATTTAGTATTTGCAAAAGACACGTAACCTATCGCAAACTTTTTGACGAAACTCGCCCCTTCAAACGACATCCTATTCGTACGTATAGCGAAAAAAATGAAATTTCTTAAACACTTATTTTCAGAAACTTATGACATAAAGTCAAAATTTTTCAAAAATTTTTTACTACGAAATGCAACAAATCCGAACTCTCAAACGTAATACAAGTGCATAGTGTTCAATTTTTGTTTAACTGGAAAGGGGCAACAATTTTTGCTGCCCTTTTCTATTTTGACTATCCGCTCGACAACACAAATCAAAGAAATTTGCAAAAGTTTATTAAGAACAATCCCTTCAAAACCACTTTCCAACCAACTTTTGAATATAAAGTTTTTTCTTTTCTTGTTTTTGCGAGAAAAAATTTGCTATTTGCTGTTTAATTTGTCCTTCAATGAATATTCTGATTGAACCGCACTACTTACCGAGTATAGCTTATTTTTGTGTTTTATGGCGAGCAGAAAAGATTGTATTTGAAATCTTTGAGTATTATGAAAAGCAGAGTTATCGCAACAGATGTTATATCAATACTTCGCAGGGCAGAATGCTTCTGAGTGTGCCTATAAAACATGCAGGCAAGCAGATATTCAAAGATGTACGCATTGATTATAGTGAAAATTGGGTAGATGTACATTGGCGAAGCATAGCTTCTGCCTATGGAAAAGCACCTTTTTTTGAATATTTTGCAGAAAGTTTTCAAAAAATTTTATACCAAAAACCTGTTTTTTTGTTAGATTTGAATATAAATTTACTGACAAATTGTCTAAAAATTTTAGGTTGGCAAAAAGTTTGGTTTTATTCAGAAAAGTATGTAAATTTCAGTCCTGATTATGTAGATTTGCGTTCTGCAATTCATCCTAAAAAAACTGAAAGAATACAAGATTTTTACAAATCTGTGTCATATATACAAGTGTTTGGCAATAAATTTGAGGAAAATTTAAGTGTAATAGACCTAATTTTTTGTGAAGGCACACAAAGCGAAGCAATCATCAAGAATAGCTTTCCGAACAAATAAACCAAAGAAATTGTTTAAGAAATTGAAAAGCATTGATAACCAATGGAAGCAAAATTTTCTAATCAAGTAAAAGAAGTTATTTCGCACAGCAAAGAAGAAGCTTTGCGACTCGGGCATAATTATATAGGCACAGAACACATAATTCTAGGCTTATTGAAAGAAGAAGATAGCAAAGCCGTACAGATACTCAAACAATTAGGAGTTCCGTTGGACGAGTTAAAGTATGTCATAGAACAAACTATTAAGGGTACTGCTACTCACGATGTAAAAAGTGTAGCTAATATTTCACTTACCAAACAATCTGAAAAGGCTCTGAAACTGACTTATTTAGAAGTTCGCATTTTCAAGAGCAATGTAATTGGTACAGAGCATCTGCTACTTTCTATCCTGCGAGAGGAAGATAACTTAGGTTCGCAGATACTTGCAAGATTCAATGTTACTTATGAAACCGTGAAGCGGGCTTTGGAAAATGAAGACTTTGTAATTCCTCATGCAGGTCCCGATACCGATGATGCCGATGAAGACCAAGGCAGAATTTTTGGAGGTGGCAGTATCCGAGAAAGCAAAGAAAAATCTAAAAGTTCAACGCCTGTTTTAGACAATTTTGGCAGAGATTTAACCAAAATGGCAGAACAAGGCAAATTAGACCCTATCATCGGTAGAGAGAAAGAAATTGAAAGGGTTGCACAGATTCTTTCTCGTCGTAAGAAAAATAATCCTATCCTTATTGGCGAGCCAGGAGTTGGTAAAACAGCTATTGCAGAAGGTTTGGCTCTCAAAATTGTTCAGAAAAAGGTTTCACGGGTACTTTTCAACAAGCGGGTAGTAACTTTGGATTTGGCTTCATTGGTTGCAGGTACAAAATATCGGGGGCAGTTCGAGGAACGCATGAAAGCCGTTATGAATGAACTTGAAAAGTCTCCTGATGTGATTTTGTTCATTGATGAATTGCATACTATCGTAGGGGCAGGGGGAGCAAGCGGTTCTTTGGATGCCTCCAATATGTTCAAACCTGCACTAGCTCGTGGGGATATTCAATGTATTGGAGCTACCACTTTGGATGAGTATCGCCAATACATTGAAAAAGATGGAGCTTTAGCTCGTCGTTTTCAAGTGGTTATGGTAGAAGCCACTACTCCCGAAGAAACTATTGAAATTTTGAATAACATCAAAGATAAATACGAAGACCATCATCATGTTTATTACACCAAAGAAGCTATTGAGGCTTGCGTAAAACTTTCCGACCGATATATTTCAGATAGATTTTTGCCCGATAAAGCTATTGACATTATGGATGAGGCAGGGGCAAGGGTACATATCAATAATATCCAAGTACCTGATGATATTTTGAAATTGGAGGAGCAAATTGAAAATATCAAAAAAGAAAAAACTTTGGTGGTAAAAAGTCAGAAGTATGAGGAAGCCGCTCAACTTCGTGATAAAGAAAAACGTTTGCAAGACCAATTAGAACGAGCTAAACTTGCTTGGGAAGAAGAAACTAAAAAGAAACGTTACACCGTAACTGCCGACCATGTTGCTGAAGTAGTAGCAATGGTTACGGGTATTCCTGTGCAGAGAATTGCTCAGAGCGAAAGTGCTAAAATCTTGCAGATGGGCGAGGCTCTCAAAGGCAAGGTTATCGGGCAAGACCAAGCCATTGAAAAACTTGTCAAAGCCATTCAACGCACACGCGTAGGTTTGAAAGACCCTAAAAAGCCAATTGGTTCGTTTATATTCTTAGGTCCTACGGGGGTGGGTAAAACCGAACTCGCCAAAGTATTAGCTACTTACCTTTTTGATAGAGAAGATGCCCTTGTGCGTATAGATATGAGCGAATACATGGAGAAATTTTCAGTTTCTCGTTTGGTAGGAGCTCCTCCAGGCTATGTAGGTTATGAAGAAGGCGGGCAACTTACCGAAAAAATTAGACGCAGACCTTATAGCGTCATATTGCTTGATGAAATTGAAAAGGCTCACCCTGATGTGTTCAATATCTTATTGCAAGTGCTTGATGATGGTATTCTTACTGACGGCTTGGGTAGAAGGGTAGATTTCAAAAATACCATTATCATAATGACCTCTAACATTGGGGTAAGAGATTTGAAAGATTTTGGTACAGGTATTGGTTTTGCCACCAAAGCCCGTACCGAAAATATGGACGAGGCTATGAAAGCTACTATTCAAAATGCTCTGCGGAAAGCCTTCTCCCCTGAATTCTTAAACCGCCTTGATGATGTAATTATTTTCAATTCTCTTGAAAAACATCACTTGCATCAGATTATTGATTTGATGCTCAAAAAGGTATTTGCTCGCATTGAGGCTTTGGGCTACCACATTGAGGTAACTGAAAAAGCCAAAGATTTCCTTGCTGAAAAAGGTTATGACCCTCAGTATGGTGCAAGACCTTTGAGTCGTGCTATTCAGAAATATTTGGAAGACCCTATTGCCGAAGAAATTCTAAAAAACGAAATGGAACAAGGAGATACACTTATTGCCGATTATACAGGGGAAGGAGAAATGCTGGTATTTTCTGTCAAAGATACTAAGGCAGTGTAGAGAAATCTACCTTTCAGCCAAAAAGCCCTAACCATAGGGCTTTTTTCATTGAATTTCTTGAAAATCCATAATAAAAGTTGTGCAAAATAAAAATTCCCCGAACTTTCTGACCTCAAACTTGTTTGCAATGTAACATTCTGGAAAATCAGCTATGGAAGAACAGATTGAAATTTTTGGTGCCCGCGAACATAATCTGAAAAATTTAGACCTTACTATCCCCCGTCAGAAACTTGTAGTAGTAACAGGTGTAAGTGGTAGTGGCAAATCTTCGCTAGTATTTGATACAATTTTTGCCGAAGCTCAAAGGCGTTATATGGAAAGTTTTTCGGCTTATGCCCGAGGCTTCATTGGCGAAATGCAACGTCCTGATGTAGATAAAATTGAAGGTTTAAGCCCTGTCATTGCGATTGAACAAAAAACTACTTCTAAAAATCCTCGTTCTACCGTAGGAACGCTCACGGAAATTTATGACTTTTTGCGATTGCTTTTTGCACGTGCCAGTGAGGCTTACTCGTACCTTACAGGCGAGAAAATGATACAACAATCTCCCGACCAAATTAAGGCAAGTATATTACAAAATTACCGAGAACAGAAAATTTCCATTTTAGCTCCGCTTATCAAAGGTAGAAAAGGACACTATAAGGAACTTTTCGCAGAAATTGCTAAAAAGGGTTACACAAAAGTACGTGTAGATGGTACAATACAAGAGGTCAATCCCAAATTAGAACTTGACCGCTACAAAATTCACGATATTGAATTAGTTATTGACCGTTTGCAAGTGCGTGATGATTTTCGTCTCAACGACTCTATTCAAAAAGCTCTCAAAGAAGGTAAAGGCACCCTTTTAGTAATTGACGAAAAAAATCAACTTCGTTTTTATTCCAAATTTTACACTTGTCCTACTACGGGTATAAGTTATGATGAACCTGCACCCAACAGCTTTTCGTTCAATTCGCCTTATGGCTGGTGTCCTCAATGTGAGGGGTTAGGTGTGATTGAAAGTTTTACGGAAGATAGTATCATCCCTAACAAAAATCTGAGTATTGAAAGAGGTGCAATTGCTCCTTTGGGAGAGTTTCGGGATATTTGGATTTTCAAGAAAATTGAAAGCATACTCAAAAAATACAAAATTTCTCTCAAAAAACCTGTTGCGGAAATTCCTCGTGAGGTGCTAAACATCATACTTTACGGAAGCAACGAAACTATACAAGTTGCCTCTACCAAGTACCCTGGCACCGATTGGCACACTACTTTTGAGGGAGTAATACCTTTTATGCAAAAAATGATGAATGAAGGTAGTAATAGTATTCGTGAGTATTACGCTGAATATCTAAACACTCAAATTTGCCCTGAATGTAATGGCACAAGGCTCAAAAAAGAGGCTTTGTACTTCAAAGTTGATAACAAAAACATCGCTGAACTTGCCTCTATGAGCGTAGCCGAACTTAGCCAATGGATTACAGGGTTAGAGAATCGTTTAGAAGGTACCAAGAGACGCATTGCCCAAGAAGTTTTGAAGGAAATTCGCAAACGCATACAATTTTTAGTAGATATAGGCTTGGATTATCTCACCTTGAACCGAGCTGTAAAAACCCTTTCAGGGGGTGAGTCGCAACGCATACGTCTTGCTACACAAATTGGTACGCAACTCACAGGCGTTTTGTACGTGCTTGATGAACCCAGTATAGGCTTGCATCAACGAGATAACCAAAAACTAATTCAATCTTTGCAGAATTTGCGTGATATTGGCAATTCGGTGATTGTCGTAGAACACGATAAAGATATGATGTTGCAAGCAGATTACATTTTGGACATTGGACCCGAAGCAGGCAGACACGGCGGACATATCGTTGGCAAAGGCTCACCGAAGGAATTTTTAGAAAATCCTCATTCTGTTACGGCTCAATATCTGAAAGGTACGGCTCAAATCAAAGTACCAACACAAAGACGACAAGGCAATGGCAAATTTTTAGTTTTGAAAGGCTGCCGAGGACATAATCTCAAAAACATCACCCTCACGCTTCCTTTGGGTAAAATGATAGCCATTACAGGAGTTTCAGGCTCGGGTAAATCCTCGCTAATTCACCACACACTTTTTCCCATTCTCAACAAACATTTCTACAATGCCAAAAAAGAACCTTTGCCTTATGAGAGCATTGAAGGATT
>JANWZC010000046.1 GCA_025054975.1 Raineya sp. | reverse complement strand
ACGGAAAACCATAATCTAAATATATGATTTTACTTTCAGGAACACCAAATTCGTTAATAAATCTATTTCGCAGGTAATGAGAAGGAGCAATAAACAAATCAACTTTGTGGATAATAGATTTAGTCTCCGCCATACGTTGGTGTATCCATCTGCTCCAATACTCAATATCATTTTGTTCGTCTTCTTCACGTCCGCTGAAATATACTCTGTAACAATTAGTTGCACATTTCTTATCCTCTTGTCTTTCGCATAATTGAAAATTATTTTCGTTTCCGATGCTTCGTGTCAAAAACTGTCCTCGCGGACACATGAGCCAAAAATCATGAAGTGTGTAAATAATTGGAATTTTTAGTTTATTCAGTTCGTCAATCAAACCTGTTGAAAGGTGATTGACGTGTCCGACGTGTGCAATGTCGGGTTTAAGTTGTTTTACTAAATTCGCAAAGTTATCGTCCATTTGCTTATGGCGGTAACCATCTTTACCTTGCGGATTATTTACGAAGTAGAGTGTTAAGTTGTCATTTATTTTATGTTTCCGAATTCTGAAACAAGGAGCATAAGGGTTTTCTTCTCGTGTGAAAACAGAAACTTTGTGTCGCTTTGAAAGTTCGTTGCAGATAGATTGACTATAAACTTCTGAACCTGCATTGTAATTAGGCGGATAACCGTGTATTATTTTTAGAATGTGCATATGCAGATGTGTTTTATGTTTAAGCCTTCTCGCTTTATTTTCGTTTTGCCGACAAAAGGCAGTTTATCTTACTACATGACAACAAAAGAATAATGCAAGACGAATTTTAGAGTATTTCTTGAAGTTTTTGTCCCATTGTCTCCAAAGGAACATCAGATGTATCAAAAATCTTGTAATTTACACCAAACATTTCAAAAAACTTAATATAAGCGTCTTGCAGTTGCAAACTTTTCTTTTTAGAAATTTCATCGCCGTACCACTCGATTTTGTTCGTAGTACCTAAATCTTTATCTCTTTGGTTGATGCGTTGCGAAATAATTTCTGGGCGAGCAGTAACAAAAATTACTAAGTCAGGCATCAAGATTTTTTGCTTGCTATTCAAGATAATTTCAAAGTACTTCAAAATATTATCGCCCAACATCAGATACTGATATGCCAAAGTAGTAAAGAAGTACCTATCCATAACTACTTTTTGCCCAGCACTAATTTTTTCTGAAATTTCATGGCTTCGCAAAAGATTGCATAATCCGAAAAAATGCAAAGCTGCTAAGGGATTATGCGTTTTATCTACTTTCTTTCTGATGTCAGACAGCTCATCAGGAACGCTGTACAATTGCAAATACTCGGGATAAAGTTGTTTGAATTCTGAGAGCAGTGTTGATTTACCTGCTCCGTCCAGTCCCTCAAAAACAATGAATGATTTCATATGCTTTATGATTTAATGGTTGCCAATCTGTAATTTCCTTCTCTTTTCTCAAACTTACTTATATCTACCTGAACCTGCCTTAAAGCGGCTTCTACGCCTACTTCTAGTATTTTAGAGGAATAATTATGCTTTCCTTCACTGTTATCATAAAAACGCCCAAATTGGTCAATCATCAAGTACGAGCCTTGTATTATGTCAGAGCTTTCTTCCACAATTGTAATTTCGGGCAAAATACCTTTTCTATTTCGTTTGCAATATTCCTGAAACTCTTCCGAAGATATTTTCACTTCATCAAATTGAGACTCGTTTTGTCCTTCTATTTTTGTTACTTGTAAAATTTTCCAACGAAATGGTTGTATTTTGTTAATGAAATCTGTTAAAGTTTCTTGATAGTTGTATCTTGAAACAACGGTATTCACTTTTAAGTGTACTCCAAAAACTTTACAAGCATTAGCAATCTCTTCTAAATGTTCAATTCTGACGATTCTTCCAGCTTTACTTCTACCACTTTTTATATTCGTTTCATCGTCAATGCTGTCAATACTTAAACCGATAATATCTAAATGCGGAGCAATATGCTCAATCCATTTCATGTTAATCAGGCTGCCATTAGTTACGGTACTCGTTGTGAAGCCGCATTCTTTGGCATGTTTAATAAGTTCGGGTAAGTGAGAAATCAAAGTTGGTTCTCCTCCTGCGAAATTGATTTTTTTAAACAAGTTGCTTTCTGCCAAACACCCAATTAGTTTGAACTGCTCTTGCCTTGAAAGTCCTCTTGAGTGAATGTCGTTAAAAGTTGCATAACAAAACTTGCACTTGAAGTTGCAGGCTTTAATGAGGTGAAAATTTACAGTGGGAATCATAGTTAAAGTAAATTAAAGTATTTGAGGATTAGTGAATTTAGCATTTCCAAAAAGACATTCTGAGAACTCTTTCCAGTAACAAGTAATACAAGTTTTACCTCTTACGATTAGAACTAAACAATAAGTGCCCTTGTACCCTATTCGCCTAAGAAATGAAGGGGTAATAATTAACTCCATTTTGTTTTGAGATTTCTGCCTTTGAATGAAAGGTTTGACATAGGAAATTATTTGCTCATCAATGCATCTTTCCCATTGCCGAAGCAAGAAGTGTTTGGTTTTTCGTAATTTAGAAATTCGTGCTTTCATAAAAATTGAATTTAATAAAAAGCAATTTAATTATCATGACGACAATTATCGTACCACATTTAAGAATTGATTTAAGTAATTGATTATCAATGTTTTAATAAGATAAAAAAAGGTTTTAATAAAATAAAAAAGGTAAATTTTTATCTTTTAAGGAAAATAATTATCTTTAAGGTTGAAAAATAAAATGGTATGAAAAATATTTATATCACCTGGCACTACACAACACACGGAGTGGCTTACTTAAAGCACATACTGAGTAGGTTTTACTTATTTGAAAAATTGCCCTCAGAAGAATTGAATTTAAGGGATTTAGACCAAGAGGAACTTAACTTAGTGTTTGATAATCCCAAACAGAACGGTTTTGTCTTTGATGAAGTTATTTATCTGACTGCTCCACAAACTGCATTTGACAAGCTATCAAGTAGAAGATTTAGTTACAAAAGGACAATACTTGAAGATGAATTTGTAATCAAAAACAATCTACAAAAACTTTTTGAGGAAATAATATCTGATGACAAAATTTGTTATGATTTAGAAGCAGAACTTTCTTATGTAAAAGAGAAGTATCCAGAAAAACTGGAACTTTTTGAGCAAGCTATTTGGAGAAATATTCAACATTATTCAATTGAAATGCAGGAAAAGTGGCTAACAAAATACTCTAATTTCAAGAAAGTATATGAAGGCAGATTTAAATCAGTAAAACTAAATGTAGATGACCTCAGAAATGAACAGCAAATTGCTGATGAGGTTAGTAAATGGTCTCGCCGATATTTTTCAAATAGTGAGGATTTGCAGCCAATCATAAATGTATCACTTGGAAGCAATGAAACGCAAGTTGTTTGGCATATTCTTGCAGAAGAAGGACTGTTGCCTGATAATACACGATTTATTAAAACCTATGATGATAAAAGCGATACACCCGAAAGAAAATTTAAGCGTTTTGCAATCCAAGAGATACCTACAAACCTAATATCAGCTATTGGTGCAGGTTTCAAACTCTATCCCCAAACTAAATCTCCTTCCCGCGAATTAGTTAATAAAAAAATGGAGATATTTCTCAAAAGTGGCTTTTCTATTTTATTGATAGGCGAAAGAGGAATTGGTAAATCGAGAATTGCAAGTGATGCAAAAAAAGATAACAAAATGCCTTTTATTGAAGCAAACTGTGCTTCATTTGAAGAAGACAGCAAAGCTGAATCAGATTTGTTTGGCCATGAAAAGGGAGCTTTTACTGATGCCCGTTATGAAAAAAAAGGACTTTTAGAAGAAGCCAATGGAGGCATTTTGTTTCTTGACGAAGTTCATCATTTATCAAAACGGGTGCAGGCGAAACTGATGAAAGCCATACAAACAGATAGAAATAACAAAATGTCTATTCGTAGAATGGGTAGTAATAAAGAAATAAAAGTAGAGTGTCGTTTGATTTTTGCAACAAATAAAAGTATTAAGGAACTACAAGAGATTTTGTTACCAGATTTCTACGATAGGATTGTTCAGCATGTTATTCATATCCCTCCCCTCCGAGATACCCCCGAAGATAGAATAACTGACTGGGAGAAGGTTTGGAAGGAATTAAAGTTTGGAGATAAAGTTCCCAAAGAAAAAGAGCTTCTGAAGTGGTTAGAAAAGCTACCCTTATATGGCAATTACAGGGATTTGCAAAAAATTGCTATGTATTACAAAGCATTTAATGATTTTGATGAAGAGACTAAAAAAATGCTTGCTGAAAAAAGTGCTTTTGAATATGCCAAGAATGAATTTGAAAAGTATCATTCGCCTAATACAATATCAGAGAATGAGAAGTTCAACTTCAATACACAGCAAACAACCAAAGAAATGATAGCAGACTATTTATATGAATTACAAGATTGGGCAGTGAAAAAGTTTAAAGGACGAAAAAAAGCGATTGAGCACTTTAGAAAATTAGGTGATACAGTAACAGAGAAAACATTCAATAACTGGAAGAAAAAAAATCAAAAAAAATAAATCAGAAATAACAATTAGTTTGGTTACAGTCCAAAACTTTTGATGATAATTTAGCAAAGTGCAAGATAAACTTTTTGATTTTGGTATTCACACAATTTGAAATTGTGTAAATATCTCAATAATTTACTTGCAGTTTGTAATCTTTCAACTACCCCTCAGTTTCCTTCTTATACTACAACCTTCGTTGCAAGGCAAAGCCCATGTAAAATCAGAAGATAGAGGCTTAATTATTTCTACGAATGTACTTTTTTGAGGTTTTTGTAAAAGTCTCGATAATTGTATTTATCCGCTTTATCAATGTAATCTATACTCTATCAATTTATTTTTACCTACCCAAAATGTATTCTTAGACTCTTATTGATAGTTTTTTCAAGGAGGGGTTGAGATTATCATTTTTCAGAATTATACTTCAAGATGCTGCAATGCAACTCACACTTGAATACTTCTTTAAAGCCAAAATATGTTTTTAATAGTACTATTGTAGAATTAAAATTTGGAATTTAGCTTCCGTGGAAGCTGGATTGTTTTATTATATTCAATTTGGTGATATAAATTTTTAAGTTTTGCATTCTGTTTAAGACCATTCTTTACTACCTTTGCTCAGCTATAAGTTGTAAAAATAGCTTACTCTTAATATTATTTGACTTTGGCTTTCTTTGGTTCGTACATAATAGGAAGCCAAAAATTTATTTCTTTTTCACTAAACACTCATTATATCATTCATTTTAGACCAATTACTACCTAAAATTTATCAAAAAAGAAGACTTTTACTAGTAAATTGAAACATCTCTTTTTTCCGAACCTTTGTATTATCTAAATTTTTTATAAATAAGATTTTTCAAAGTTTTAAGCCTACCTTCTCTCTTAAAAATTTTCTAAGAATTTTAATAAAATCCCTTTTTCGTTGCATCTCATAATTTGCTCACTTATAGTGCTTTAGAGCTAAAACTATAGACTTTAGCATTGAAAATCAATAGATTACGCTAGGGGTCTATATTTTTGTTATAGGAAGAACTATAGGATTTTTATGTAATATCTTTTTGAATTACAGACACTTATATTTGTTTTCGTAGTATTTTTTGCAAATTTTTGTATGCTTCTGCTTGATTAGGTTTAATTTTTTATGATATTCAGATTTTTAACAATGATGTTAGAGAAAAAATCTACTAATATAATTTTTTGTATTTTTTGTAGATTGAAGGTTTGTAACTTTCTCCGAGATTTAATTAAGAGTAGTTGTACTAACGTAAGGTGGTTTTTAGATAGAAAATCTAAAGCCTTCTTTCCATTATTTCGGCTTTCCTAAACGACCAAAAAAGATGCTCAAAATCAAATTTTTTCTGTATAGATGAGGTGAAAATTTTAGAGTTAAGTGTGATTAGTGAGAGTAACGAATGGGGAAAATGTTATGAGAAGTACCTACATAATAGATTGGAATAACAAGGTTTATGTATGGAAAGTAACTATGTCGTTAAAAAAATGGAGTTGATGTAGGTAAAATTTTACCTGGTAGAGAATTTTTAATAGTATAATTTGACTAGCGCTATGAGGAAAGAGTAGATGCAGATTTTAAGAAAAGTTGTTTTGAGAAGATGATTTTTGAGTTCTATTATGCCTATAAATTGTATTTAGTTATACAATCCATACTTTCATATTTCATTCCATATTGATACGAGTAAAACGAATCTTGTGTCCATGGACACAAAATTGTTTTTTTCACACAACTATTTAGCTTCCTGGGAAGCTAAATTCCTACAATTTAATTGCACAACATTACAATTAGCCCTTGAAAATACAAAAGCCCGCGATTGCAGGCTTAGGCGGGGATAAGGCGTTTCTTACGTTACGCCTCATCCGATGCAAATATACAAAAACATTTCAAATTTTCTAAATCATAACTCTTTTTCTTTTCAAAGTGGAAGCTAAATTCACTAGAATTCCAATTTCAAAATGAATTAAAACAAATTCAAGAGAAAGATTAACCTGCATTTCTTTTCCACGGTTGTATGATTAAACAATTTTGCTTCTCGGGAAACTAAATTGCCAATGGAAGTTTCTGTTTGAAACAGTGTAAGATTGAAAAAACATTTTATACTCAATGGAAAGAGGTTTTAGAATTAGGGACATGAAAATTCCAAGAAATTAGTGTCTCTAAATTCCTGCTGATATGGGGTGATAGGTTCAAAAAACTCAAATACCTTTTCCTTGATATTTTCAAATTTTCGGTAAAAACAACTATCTATGAACTTCTTTTGCAGAAACTTCCCCAAACGCTCCAATCTGTTTGATTTTCGTACCTTTTAATCTTTCTTGCAAAGTTTTGTTTTTGTAATAACGGGCATTATCACAAAATACGTAAATCACTTCTTTATCTTGATGAAGTTCAAGTAGTTATTCATAGACCCTCCAAGTGCTTTCTGCGTCAATGCTTTCATCAAAACATACTACTACTTCCTGCCGAGCAGAACCGTTCAGTGCCGCATTGATATTGAATCGCTTCCGACCATTCACCGAAGGTAACTCGTATTCCCTCCCTGTCTTTATCCAAGCATATGAGGAACGTGTGTTGTGCTGTGAGTGGCAAGCGTCCATAAAATATAAAACGCTTTTCTCTCCCAAAGTCTCTTTGATAGAGGCTAACTCCTCTATAAATGCCTCCTGACGCTCTCTATCCACCTCGCAAGGAAACAATTTCGTCTTCTTATAGCTAAAGCTTAATCTTCGCAATAACTTCACACAGCCCTCCGAACTATAACTATCCCCCAATGTCTTCGTATCCAAGACACCACCGCTTTACTACTATGATACAAATTTCCCGATAGTTCCTCCACCAACTCCCCTTCTTGCTCATTACTTAACTTCCCTGTATATGCCTTGTAATTATCCTCTAAATATCTTTCTATACTTAATTCCTCATATTGCTTCTTGTAGTTCCAAACCATCCCTTCACTAATCCCCAAATAAACACTTATCTATTCTGCCATACAATGAAGCTCTCTTAATACTTAATATTCTTTTTGACTTAGCATCGCTTCTTTTTGCCTCTCGCAAATATTGTACTATTTTTAGAATTTTCCTAATTTCCTCTTCAAAACCATTTGCTTTCTAATAACATTATCCACCAAAGTAAAAGTAACGAAAAATTCAACCCCAATACAACTAATGTATTTTTCTCTAAACTTTTGTTAATAAGTAGCAATTTTTTCGGCAAGTCGCTTTGCTAAATCATCAATGTCTTTGTATCTTGCTATTTGTTCAACCCAATTTTTAGGTATGCTATCAAATCCATAGAGAAGTCCTGCAAGTCCGCCTGTTACTGCTCCTGTGGTATCTGTATCGCCTCCTAAATTTACCGCTTTCAAAACAGCTTCCTTGTAAGTATTTGTTGTCAATAAACACCAAATACTTGCTTCAAGCGTATGCAAAACATATCCACTACTCCGAATTTCATCTTCGCTTAGGCTGGTAATTTCATCTTTCAGCAGTCTATCAAATCTTGCAATTTCCGCTGGGTCAATTTGAAGACTTATCAAATAATTTTTAACTTCTGTTTGTAAATTTTTGTAGATTTCAAACTTGTCTTTGCCTGCTATAATTTGCCTTGCAAATTCAAGGTAATAAAAACACGCAATCACTGAACGGATGTGCCTATGGGTAATAGAAGAAACTTGTTTTGTTATTTCATAGCGTTGATGGATAGGTTTGTTTTGGATGTAAAACAGCAGAGGTAAAATTCGCATAAGCGAGCCATTGCCGTTATCGGTTTCGTCAATGCCACCTGCCAATTCAGGTTTCACACCTTCTTGAAGTCTTGTAATTGCTTCACTTGTCGTAATACCCACATCAAAAGCATACCCGTGTGGAGTCCAGTAATTTTCGTAATACCATTTTACAAAATTTTGTCCGATTGTGTTCAGATTAAAATCTTGTGTTAATGCTTCTGCAAGACAAAAAGTTAATGAACTATCATCTGACCAAGTACCAGGTGGCATGTCATAAGTTCCGTAACCAATCATATCGGTTACTGGGTTGTTGCTAATCATTTCTCTGCTTTTGAATTCAACTGGTACTCCCAAAGCATCTCCCACTGCAATCCCAAAAAGTGCCGCTCTCACTTGTTGTAGAAGGCTTTTTCTTGTTAGGTCAATCATTTGCGTAGTGATTTGTTATGCAAAACATTAAGTTTTGAGCCTTTTGAGAATTTCAGTTTTTATTACTGATTTTCGCTTAATGTTATTGTGCAATGTAATCCTTTTTTGATAAATTACAAAATATAAGGAGAAATTGCTCAAACTTTTTAACCTCACCCCTGACCTCTCTTCTTTGGTTTGGAGAGGAGGGATTTTACCTAGCCCTCAAACCTTTAAGTACTTTTTAGAAATGTTAAACAAGCTGATAAAGTTGAGAACATAAAAGCAAGATTAGGCTTGATAATTCGGACTTCATTGATGTACTAATAGTTTCAATTTTCAACAGAATCATTCTAGTGATGTTATTGATTAGTTGATAGTATCAACTTAAAAAATAATTAGCTGATACTCAACTTATGCAAAGTTGTAAAATACTTATGCAAAGTTATAAAATAGTTGATAAAATCAACCAAGCCCGCCCGCCCCTTTTATTTATTGTTTTTTTGACTTTTAAGACATTTTCTCGTTTTATCGTATTTTCTCCAAACCTTTTAATAAAATTGAATACAGGGCAAAATAAAACGTTTCTCGTGGCTTTTTCCTTTTACTTGCAAAATGCTTAATTTACTTTAGGGGTGTCAGAAGGTTTTTATGACGTATAAATAACTTTATTTTTCAAACTAACTTAATAAAAACAAAAAACACGAAGCCTTTTTAAAAATAATCGTGTGTTTTTTTTTTTATCGATATTTTTATCATGTGCCGATAATATGACATTTTTGGTAAAAATTTGAGTTAATTTCAGACTTTTTTGGTGTATAATATGACATTTTTGGTAAAAATTTTCGATTGAAGTACGACTTTTTTGGTGCATAATATGACATTTCTTATTTTTTTGTCATTTTTTTGTATTTTTGTGGATAACTATGTGGATAACTATGTGGATAACTTAGGGCTATCTTTTTCTGTGGTTTTTGGAATTGAGCTAATTTCAGGATAGAAATTTTATGCTCCGATTTGCAAGAATTTGAACTTGTTTTTAGATTTGTTTTACGTTGTCCTTACTATATTTGCTTTTGGATGCTTTCAATTGAAATTGATAACGATTATGAAAAAAGTGGAAAAGAAATCTGATAACGACAGAGAGGCTTTGGTAAAACAATCAAACAAACTTATCAACGCCCGATTTATGATGACTCTCTTGGAAAGACGCATCTTCTTGAAAATGGTATCCATGATAAAACCGACAGATAAAGATTTTCAAGATGTTCTTATAGAAGTAAAAGACGTGATAGAGGATACACTTGTGCAGGGCAATTCTTTGTACGCCGAACTGCGAAAGGCTACTTCAAGGCTCTTGAAACATGTTTGTGAACTTGATGAAGGGAAGCAAATCGTTCAAGTTTCACTTATAAGTTCAGCAACCTATATAAAAGGTAAAGCTATTATAAAACTTCGTTTTGACCCTGCTCTTAAGCCTTATTTGTTAGAACTGAAAAAAAATTTTACCGTTTTCGGATTGCGACAGGCTCTTAAACTTAGAAGTTACTATTCTTTACGAATTTATGAACTTCTCAAACAGTTTGCAGGCACTGGTTATCGGCTTATGCCGCTTGAAGATTTGCGTTTCGCTCTTGGTATCAAAGATGAGTACGCTAACTATGCAGATTTTAAGAAAAGAGTAATTTTGAAGGCTCAAGAAGAGCTGGCAAATACAGATATGAAGTTTGAATTCAATGAAGTGAAGTCTGGTAGAAAGGTAGTTGCCATAGAATTTAAATTTTCCAAAAACAATGGCATCAAGGAGTTAGAATATTTCTCCGAAGATAAGATGAAAATTGTAAACGATTTGTTAGAAACAGGTCTGACAGAACCTCAGGTAAAAGAAATTCTCTCTGCGGGTCTTTCTGAAAAAGATATCTATAAAACGCTCTACGATGTTGCTATCGCAAACCTGAATGGTAAAATAGAAAATAGAGCCGCCTATACATACAAGGTGTTGAAGTCTAAGGCTGGTTTAAGTTAGTAGTTAGTAATTATTCAGGATTGTAATCGCAACAGGATAAAAAATATTCTAAATTTCTGTTCTCGGATTGCTTACGCTGCAAAAAACAATAGTATGTACGACATATTTGATAGAATTTCGCATGAATAGGACGTAACAAAAATAATGTCATAATCTAAAATGCAGAAAACCATCGCAATAATCAATCACAAGGGAGGAGTAGGAAAAACTACTACCACCCTTAACTTAGGAAAAGCTCTTTCTTTGCTTGGGAAAAAGGTTTTACTCGTAGATATTGACCCACAGGCTAATTTGAGTCAATCCTTAGGCATTGAAGAACCTGAACAAAATATCTACACGGCTATATTTTCCAATCATCAAGATTTGCCTATTTTTGAATTTAACAATAATCTTAGCCTTTTACCTTCCTCATTAGATTTATCGGAAGCTGAACTAAAATTGCAAAAAGAGGTCAATGGATATTTTAAGTTAAAAAAATTGTTAAGTTCGGTACAGCAGAATAGATACGATTTTATCTTGATTGATTGTCCGCCAAGTTTGAGCATCTTAACCCTCAACTCCCTGATAGCAGCAAATTATGCAATGATTGTTGTGCAGTCGGAATATTTGGCTACCAAAGGATTGCAAACTATCATTTCCTTAATTGACGAATTGAAAGAAAATCTTAACCCAAACTTGAAAATTATGGGTATGCTTATTACCCAAATTGATAGGACTATTATTCGTCAGCAAGTTGCAGAACAACTAAGACAAGTCTATAAGGGACGAGTTTTTGAAACAGTAATTAGAAACAATGTTGCTATTACAGAAGCCTCTGCCATGAAAATGGATATTTTCAGCTACAACGATAAATCCATAGGTGCCACAGATTACATGAACTTAGCCAAAGAAATCCTTAACCAATATGAGTAAGAAAAGCAAATTTGCAGGTATATTGAGCCAAGCCGTTGAGCAGAAAAATCAACTTGAAGCAAATGTAAAGCAAAATATTATTGTTTTGCAGGAACTGAAAAATTTGATAGCTCCACTCACAGAAGAAGAATTACAACTTTTAGAACAAAGCATACTCGCAGAAGGGTGCAGAGAACCTATTATCCTTTGGAACAGAAATGAAAAATTTGTTATTGTTGATGGGCATAATCGTTACCAAATTTGTCAGAAGTATAACCTTGATTTTAAGTTTGAAGTAAGAAACTTTGAAAGTTTGGAAGATGTAAAAAACTGGATGATAAATAATCAGTTAGGCAAAAGAAATCTTACAGAACAGCAAAAATCTTATTTGAGAGGGTTGAGATACTTGAATGAAAAAAAGAAAGTAGGAGGAAGTGGCAAAAATCAATATAGCAATGTCGTCAAATTGACGACATTGCCCGAGACCGAAAATAAAAGCAATGCCGACAATTTGACGACATTGCGAACTACTGAAAAATTAGCCCAAATCTTTCAAGTTTCTCCTAAAACCATTGAAAGAGACGCTAAATTCGCTCTTGGATTAGATTACCTTGTAGGCGAAGACGCTCAACTCAAAAACCAAATTCTCAATAAGTTTATTAAAATACCTACGGGCATTATTCAGAAACTTGCCGATAACAAAAAAGATAAAGAAAAAATCAAAAAAGAAATCCTTGAAAGGTATATTGAAAAAAAACTCGTACCTAAAAAAACAAATGAAACTCAAACTGATACTGATTACAAGAAAAAGATATTAGAAATTTTGAAAAAAATGTCCGAAAAAGAACTAAAAAATTTGTACGAACAACTAAAAAAATTTGAAAAATAATCCTGTAACCTACAAAAACACTATCTACTTTCTCACTAATATCGCCGTATAATCATCATACTCTAAAAAATTGCCTTTCCACAAAAAGTAGCAGTAATCTCTGAAACTTTTTGTGTCTTGTAAAACCTCTTCCAACTCTTGAAGAATAACCTCAAAATGCCATTCTACGTGATTTTGAGCTTCCATTGCCGCTACCTTTGCAGAAATGGCAGTCTTGGGCTTTTTGAGTGCCTCCAAAAAATCCCTCTCCTGACGCTCAAAAGCATACACCAAACGAAAATATTGAGCCAATGCATCAGACACTAATAGCAAGCAATCACCTTCACACCACTCCACCTCTTGCCAAAATAAATACTCTTCCTGCAAGTCTTTGTCAAGGCAGTTGATAAGCACAGGCAGTTCTACAAAATGCGAAAGCTGTAAATTGGTAATCAACTCCTTTGAGCGTCTTTTGTACAAGAAAATACCACTATCCCCATACGAGATGAGCTTTATCTTGCCTTCCTTTCTGCCATCGGCTACCAAGAGCGTTGAAGCACTTCCTTCAAGGAAAAATTTATCTGCAAAATCCTCATAAACAGAGTTATTTTGCAAAAACTTTTCTCTCTGCTCGTAAAAACTAACTTTCTGCTCCCACAAAAACTGCAAAAAACCTTCACGACTCCCCGTAGGAGGAATTTGCTGAGTAAGCCATTCTGCCCACTCACGTGCAAATAGCCCCAAACCCCCCGCTCCATCGGCAAGCAAGAAAACTCTTTCATTTTCCTGAACCTTAAAACTATCCTCGTTTTCCTGCTCTCCGAAACGAGCTATACTTTGAGCCTGTACTTTCATTCTGCTTTTGCTACTAATGTTTGCGTATTTGTGCCAATATTGAGTAAAGAAATTAGCTTGGAAAGTGGTGCATTCACTACCAAAGCAGTGTACGAACCCATTAAATCCCTCCCTGTGAATTGAGCTATGCTCTGATTGTAGTTTTCAGGCAAATCTGAACTCATATCAAAAAGCAAATGCACCCATTCATCTTGCGGAAGTTCCTCTTTCTTGCAAGGAAAGTAGATAGCCTCTTGCGTTTTATCACTTACTTGAATGTTGAAAATTAAAGCATTGCCATCTTCGGTTGCAAGCGATTGAATTTCTTGGGCTACCTGCAATAGCTCTTCTCTGGTGGTATCGGTGGCAGCTCCATCGCTGATATTGATAACCATAGGCGGATACGACTGCGAATACTGACTTACCCATTGCACCAAAATATCACGGGCAAGCAAAAAGGCATCTCGCATAGGTGTGCGATGACTCGCCTGTGGAGCTATCCAACGATAAATTTTCTTGGGTATCTTCTGAATAGTTCCGTTCGGACGCCTACTTTCTACTTCTATGGTTTCGGTATCCAAGTAGTTGTGAATTAGCTCGGTGGGAGTTACGAAAGTTTTGTTTGATAGATTGCCTTGCCATAAAATTTTAGCAGTATTTTCACTATCACCGCCATAGCCTATCAGGCAAATGTGAAAATAATCGCGGATTTCTGTACCTTTCTTGCATCTATCAATGATTTCATTGAGCAGTTGATTGATTGTAGTGCTTAAAAACTCGGCTTTGCTTAATCGCTTGCCTTGCACTTCTACCAAATCTCCCATTGAGCCACTTTGGTCTAAAAGAAATACAAATGCCGTAGGCTGGCTTCGTGTAATGCGAGCCGTGTAAGGAAATGCCTTGACCTGCTTGCGGGTAGCTTTCAAGAATAACTCCTGAAAATTGTTTTCTACTTGTGAAGGCAAACGCTTTCCCGAATAAATTATATGCGTCATACTTGCTGAAGTTTTTCGTTGAGTTGTTGGAGTTGTTTTTCTAATTCACGAATATCGCGTTCCAATTGAGTGCGGTACAATTTTACAAAATCTTCTAAACTTATCTTTTCAGAGAAAACTTCATAAAAAGGTTGAGCTTGCAGTTGCTCTAATTCTTGTTGCAACTGCATTTGACGCTTTCGCCAAAAGGCTATCTGAGCCTCTAACTCCTCCACCGACTGAGTCTTGGTAGGTTGAAGTTCTGCCCATAAGCCACTTTCTACCATTTCTTTGATTTCCAAGAGTCTTTTCCAATTTTGTTGCTGATAGGCTTCATTGAGTTGAGCCATTAGCTCAGTAGCTTTTTGATGTTGGATAGAATGCGTCTCGTAGCGGTCGGGGTGCAGCCGCTTGGCAAGCTCCCGATAAAGTGCCTTCATTGCTTCGGGAGTTTTTTGCCGTACCTGCTCTATGATTTTTTCAGCCACTTCGCTTTGCTGAAACTGCTCATATATCTGTCGGAATTTTTCATAATTTGTTTTTTGTTCTTGGTAGTCTTGTTTGTAGATTTTTTTAGGAACTTGTTGGGCTTTGAGCCGTGCTATTTCTTGCAGCAAAAACAACTTCCGTAACAACAACTCGCCCAATTGAAGCTGAACATAGTTTTGAATATGCTCATACGCTTGCCGTATCTCTTGTAGGTAGGTTTCCAAGTAACTACACCAATGTTGTAACATCTGCAACTCACCTTGTAACCAATCTAACAGCGACACTATTGCCTCCGCAGAACAGGCAGCAAAATACTGCTGTATGATTTGCCCAAAACGTTCTTTGAAAGAATTTACTAAATCTTGTTCGTGGGCTTGCTCTCCTACTATGAGGATACTTTCAAGATTATTGTGAGCAGCGTTGTACGTCCAGTTGAAACTGCCATATACTACAATTTTTTCATCTATGATGCAATACTTTTCGTGCAGAAGTTGTTTTTCGTTATTGCCTTTGAACCAATATACTTTGCCGCCATAAGTTTCAAGGCTCTGATGACTGAAACTTGCCTGCCGATTGAGCAAGTCTTCTTGCAGCAGCAATATTACTTGCACGCCTGCTTGGGCTTTGGCAAGTAGGGTTTCAAATAAGCCCCGATGGTTGAACCAAGTTACACACACCCAGATACTCTTTTGAGCCTTCTGCAACTCACTTGCTAATACCTTGGCTACCTCCTGATTGTATGAACGCATAGTGAAAGTTTGTTTATTCGTTAGGATATTCTCTACCCGTTCTATCTACAAAATACCACAAGTCGTTGCGTTGTACTTCTGCCAAACCCTTGCTAAACCACATTACCTCTTCATATCCACAAGGCACGACTTCCTTGCCACGGCACGACTTCCTTGCCTGTTGGGTCTATAAAAAAGCCCCACTAG
>JANWZC010000045.1 GCA_025054975.1 Raineya sp. | reverse complement strand
AATTCCTATATTTGCGTTGATATTTATATTTGCCTGTGTATGTTGCTATTTACCCGCCTGATTTGGGAAAGTTTTGCATTTGCATTTCAAGCCTTGCGAGCTAATCTTTTACGTACTATTCTTTCGCTTTTGGGGGTTACGATAGGGATTTTTGCGATTATTACCATTTTCACGGTGGTAGATTCTTTGGAGCGAAGCATACGACAAAGTTTAGCTTTTTTAGGCGATAAAGTGATTTATGTTCAGAAATGGCCTTGGATTTTCGGACCCGATTATCCCTGGTGGCGATACATCAACCGACCTGTGGCAAATTTGGAAGAAATGAAATTTTTAGAAGAGAACCTCAAAACTGCCTCAGGAGTGGCTTTGTATGTGGTTCGTCCTAATGCCACCGTCAAATACTTGGGCAATAGTATGGAAAGCGTGAGTATTATTGGAGCTACTTATGGTTATTCCAAAGTTTCGGAGGTGAAAGTTCGTGAAGGACGTTATTTTTCGCAGAAAGAAATAGAAGCAGGTAGAAATGTAGTGCTGATAGGTGATGAAGTAGCAAAAAAACTATTTACAGGAGTAAATCCATTGGGCAAAGAAATTCGTATTAAAGGACGTAAATTCACAGTTATTGGCGTAATGGAACGTGAAGGGGAAAATTTTTTAGGGGCTCCGCGTCGTGATATTCAGTGTATTATTCCGTATGGGGCTTTTACCAAAATGTATAAAATTAGCATTTTTGGCATACAGCCTACCATTTCGCTGAAAGGCTTTGATGAAGATAAAGATTTGCAAAATCTTGAAGCCGAAACTCGCAGTCTGATGCGTATCAAAAGAGGCTTAAAACCCAAAGATGAAGATAATTTTGCCCTCAACCGCCCCGAAATGATTGCCCGCGAGGTAAGTAGTATCTTTGGAGTTATTAGTTTTGCAGGAGCTATCATTGGCTCTTTTGCCATACTGGTAGGTGTGTTTGGTATTGCCAATATTATGTTTGTTTCGGTGAAAGAACGTACGCACATCATTGGCATACAGAAGGCTTTGGGAGCAAAAAACTATTTTATTCTCTTGCAATTCCTTTTTGAAGCCGTATTTTTGAGCCTTATTGGCGGTGCGATTGGAATAGGATTAGTATTTTTAGTAACACTTATCCCACAAGACTCGTTAGAACTGCAAATGAGTTTGAAAAACATTGTAGTAGGTTTTGGGGTTTCTGCCCTTGCAGGACTTCTGGCAGGTATTATTCCTGCGTGGAATGCCTCTACTTTAGACCCTGTTGAAGCTATTAGGAGTAAATAAAGTAAGTAGATATGTCTGATGTCTATAACCAACTTTTAGATAACATCGGAACTTTATTATTGGAAGGAAGAAGGCAAGCGGTATTACAAGTAAATACTACTTTATTACAAACCTATTGGCTTGTAGGAAAGCATATTGTAGAATATGAGCAAAAAGGCAATGAAAAAGCAGAATATGGCTCTTTTCTTTTAGAAAAACTTGCAAAAGACTTAACCTATCGCTACGGTAAGGGCTTTAGTCGTTCTAATCTTTCTTACATGAGAAAATTCTATCTCACCTTCCCAAAACGTGAGACACTGTCTCACATTTTAAGTTGGAGTCATTATTTTGAAATTCTCAAATCTGATAATCCTCTTGAAATTAGTTTTTATGTCAAACAGGCTGAAAAAGAAAATTGGAGCGTAAGAGAACTTAAAAGGCAAATGAAAAGTATGCTATTTCATCGTTTGGCTTTGAGCAAGGATAAAGAGGGTATTTTGCAATTAGCTCAACAAGGACAAGAAATTCAAGAACCATTAGATATTATCAAAGAACCTTATGTGTTAGAATTTCTAAATATACCACAGCAAGAGCGATATTTGGAAGGAGAGTTAGAAGAAAAACTGATACAAAACTTACAACATTTTCTTTTGGAGCTGGGGAAAGGTTTTACTTTTGAAAAAAGGCAATATCGTATTTCAATAGGAGAAAAAAACTTTTACATAGATTTAGTTTTTTATCATCGTATTTTGAAATGTTTCGTACTCATAGACCTGAAACGTGGTGAAGTTACACATCAGGACATAGGACAGATGAATTTGTATCTCAATTACTTTAAGAAAGAAGTCAATACAGAAGGAGATAATGCCCCAATTGGAATTATTTTAGGGGCTTACAAAGACCATATTCTTGTTGAGTACGCAACAGAAAGTATCACGAATCAGTTATTTGTAAGCAAATATCAACTTTATTTACCAGATAAAAAAGTTCTTGAAAGTGAATTGAATAGACTTTTAGAAAAAATGTCAATTTCTTGAAATCTTTGCTCATGTCTTATGTCTAACAAAAAAATACGAATAGTAGTCGGAATGTCGGGGGGAGTAGATTCCAGTGTGGCAGCGTACTTGCTCAAAGAGCAAGGTTACGAGGTGATTGGTATTTTTATGAAAAATTGGCACGATGAAAGTGTAGTTATCAACAACGAATGTCCTTGGGTAGAAGATAGCAACGATGCCCTGATTGTTGCAGAAAAATTAGATATTCCGTTTCGGGTGTTGGATTTGAGCAAGGAATACAAACAACGCATTGTAGATTATATGTTTGCCGAGTATGAAGCAGGCAGAACCCCTAATCCTGATGTACTCTGCAACCGAGAAATTAAGTTTGATGTATTCCTGAAAGCTGCTTTGCAACTCGGTGCTGATTTTGTCGCTACGGGACATTACGCCCAAAAAGAAAGTTTTAGTAAGGAAGGCAAAACTATTTATCGTCTGCTTGCAGGCAAAGACGCAAACAAAGACCAGAGTTATTTTCTATGCCAACTTACCCAAGCTCAACTTGCCAAAGCACTTTTTCCAATAGGTCATTTGCAAAAAAGTGAGGTGCGAGCTATTGCCAAAAAAGCCGATTTAATCACGGCTGAAAAGAAAGACTCACAAGGTTTGTGTTTTGTGGGAAAAATCCGTTTGCCCGATTTCCTACAACAGCAACTTGCCCCCAAAAAAGGAAAAATCATTGAAATTGATGCTAATAGCCCCATTTTCAGGCAAAATGGTAAAACTGATGATTTATATCACCTTACAGAGCCTTATCATTTCCAGCCCACAGACGGAAAAGTGGTAGGTGAGCATATTGGGGCACATTTTTTTACGATTGGACAACGCAAAGGTCTGAATGTAGGTGGCAAACCGAAACCTTTGTTTGTACTTGCTACCGATGTGGCTGAAAACATCGTTTATGTAGGACAAGGACACGAACACCCTGCTCTCAACCGAAAAGGTTTGCGTGTGCGTAATGCAGAAGTACATTGGGTACGTGAGGATTTACGTATGCAAGTAGGCGAAAGGCGAAAATATTTAGCTCGTATTCGTTACCGACAACCTTTAAGCACTGCTACACTTTATCAAGAAGCTGATTTTCTGTATGTTATTTTTGATGAACCTCAACAAGCCATTACACCCGGACAATTTGTAGTTTGGTACGAAAATAATGAACTTATTGGTTCAGGGGTGATTGCGTAAAATTTGTAATTTGCCAAAGCTAAAACAATAAAATAAACCTTTATGCACACACAAGGAATGTTACGCGACAATGCTCTTTTGGGCAAAACAATTGTAGTTACGGGGGGTGGCACAGGATTAGGCTACTCTATGAGCAAATATTTTTTAGAGTTAGGAGCCAATGTAGTTATTACGAGCCGAAAAATAGAGGTTCTGCAAGAAGCGGCTCAAAAACTTGCTACTGAAACTCAAAATTCAAACATAGCCTTTTTTGCTTGCGATGTTCGCAAGTATGAAGAAGTTGAGGCTATGTTGAAAAATAGTATTGAGCGTTTTGGTAAAGTCAATGGATTGGTAAATAATGCCGCTGGTAATTTCATCAGCCCTACCGAAAGACTTTCGCACAGAGCTTTTGATACGGTAGTAGATATTGTACTTAAAGGTACTTACTACTGCACGCTTGCTTTTGGCAAATATTGGATAAAAGAGCAAATTCCTGCATCGGTTTTAAGCATTGTAACTACTTATGCCTGGACAGGTTCAGGGTTTGTCGTACCTTCGGCTTGTGCAAAGGCAGGTGTTTTAGCTCTTACACGTTCTTTGGCAGTAGAGTGGGCAAGACATAAAATTCGTTTCAATGCCATTGCACCTGGTCCTTTTCCTACGCCTGGGGCTTGGGAACGGCTTTTCCCTCCTGCTCTTGCCGAAACCGATTTAGGTAAAAAACTTTCTCCTGAACATCGTATTCCTTTGGGCAGAGTAGGCGAACATCAAGAACTTGCTAATTTAGCCGCTTATTTGATGTCTGATTTTTCGGCTTACATCAATGGTGAAGTTATTACTATTGACGGCGGCGAGTGGATTCGTGGAGCAGGCGAATTTAATGACCTGATTGCCCTACCCGAACAAATGTGGGATGTTTTAGAACAAATGCGTAAGAAAGGTTAGAGATTAGACATCAGACACAAGACACAAGACACAAGACGTCAGACATGAGACATAAGATATAAGGGTAAAACAATAAAATGTCAAACAAGAGAGCAAGCACTCAATTGAATAATTCTTTGCCGTTTTTATTATTTCCTAAAATTCAAAAAATTTGGGTTTTGATTTACATTCCGATAGACTAATTCTACATTAGAACTTACACTAAATGTAAAATGATTTTGAGGAAAGTATATACAAACTGCTCTTTTGATTTTTGAGCAAAGCCGAAACGCCAAAAGAGTGGTAAAAAACTAAATTTCTTTGAGTATAAATTAGATGTCAGAATGATGAATTTAACAAAATTGCGTTTTCCGCAAAAAGCAAGAGATAAACTCAATGGGTAGCTAATTTTATTGCATCAATGAAAATAGCAGGCATTTGAAGTTAAAGGAACTTTAAAACTTACCAACAAAATTCAACTTCAACTTAAATTTTAAGGATTATGCTCAACATAGAAACTTACAATTTTGCAGGTAAAAAGGCTCTTGTAAGAGTAGATTTTAATGTACCTTTGGATAAAAATACCTTTGCAGTAACCGACCTTACACGTTTGAAAGCACACGTTCCTACTATTCGTAAAATTTTACAAGAAGGTGGTTCGGCAATTTTGATGTCTCATTTAGGCAGACCCAAAGGAGGATACGAAGAAAAATACTCACTTAAACATATAATTCCTACTTTGGAGAAACTGTTAGGGCAAAAAGTCTTGTTTGCTACGGATTGCATCGGCAATGACGCCCAAGAAATGGCTAAAAAACTCCAAGCAGGAGAAGTTTTACTTTTGGAAAATGTTCGTTTTTACGCAGAAGAAGAAAAGGGAGATGAAGGCTTTGCCCAGAAATTAGCAAGTTTGGGAGATGTGTATGTCAATGATGCGTTTGGCACAGCTCACCGCAAACACGCTTCTACAGCGGTAATTGCTCAATTTATGAACGAAAAAATGGCAGGTTTCGTAATGAAAACCGAATTGGATAATGCTCAAAAAGTGCTTGAAAACGCCGAAAGACCTTTTACAGCTATTATGGGGGGAGCTAAAATTTCAGATAAAATTCTTATCATTGAGCGTCTTTTGGAAAAAGTGGATAATTTGCTCATTGGGGGCGGAATGAGTTATACTTTCTTTAAGGCTTTGGGAGGAGAAATTGGTAGCTCTTTGGTAGAGGCAGACAAATTGGATTTAGCTAAAAAACTACTTGAAAAAGCTAAAAACAAAGGAGTAAATTTAGTGTTACCGCAAGATTCTGTAATTGCAGATGCTTTCAATAATGAAGCTAATCGTCAAGAAGCGGATAATATGCACATACCTGCGGGTTGGATGGGCTTGGACATTGGTACAAAAGCCATTGAGCAATTTTCAGAACTTATCAAGCAGTCTAAAACTATCTTGTGGAACGGACCCGTAGGAGTTTTTGAAATGTCTAATTTTGCACAAGGAACAGCAGCAGTTGCACAAGCTATTGCTGATGCTACTGCGAAAGGGGCTTTTTCGCTTATTGGTGGAGGAGACTCAGCAGCAGCAGTGAATCAGTTGGGGTTTGGTGAGCAGGTCTCATATATTTCTACAGGAGGTGGGGCTTTGCTGGAATATATAGAAGGTAAAGAATTACCTGGCGTAAAGGCATTGGAAAGTTGATTTTTTCCCTCGTATTTGGGTGCTACAAGGAGGGCAAATCTTGTTAAACCTCTTTCAGGCACATTATACTGAATGTAGGGTGGTTTTGAGAAAACTATATCAGAACCACTCTTTTGGTCGTTGAATAGAGCCGAAACGCCAAAAGAGTGTTACAAAATCAAGTCTCTTGGATTATAACAAATTTGATGTTCGCTTCAAAATTACTTTTTAGTGAGCTTCCAACCAATTTTTACCTACTCCTACTTCTACCACCAAAGGCACAGGTAACGAAATAGCCGTTTGCATAAGTTTTACGATGTTTTCTTTAACAAAGTCCATTTCCGACCGATGTACTTCAAAAACCAATTCATCGTGAACTTGTAAAATCATTTTACTTTGCAGGCAATTTTTTTGCAAGAAATCATGGATTCGCACCATAGCTACCTTGATTAAATCAGCCGCTGACCCCTGCAAAGGCGTATTGACTGCATTTCTTTCGGCGTGTCCTGCTACCACTTGATTGTTTTCATTGATAGTAGGCAAATAACGTCTTCTACCTAAAATGGTCGTTACATATTCCTGCTCACGAGCTTTTTGTATCATTGCATCTTTAAACTTTTTGATTGCAGAGAACTCTTTGTAGTACATCTCTACGAGTTTTGTAGCTTCGGAGACAGAAATTTTGAGTTGTCGGGCGAGATTAAAACCTGTACTACCATACAAAATAGCAAAGTTAGCAGTTTTTGCGTTTCTACGCATTTCGGGAGTTACGGCTTCCAAAGGGACTTTATAGATTTTAGATGCCGTAGCGGCGTGAATATCTATGCCCTTAGAAAATGCCTCTAACATACTTTCATCTTGGCTGAAAGCTGCCATTAAACGCAGTTCTATTTGCGAGTAATCGGCTGAAAGTATGAGATAATCTTCACTACTTGGCACAAAGGCTTTCCGAATTTCACGTCCTTTGGCAGTTTTGATAGGTATATTCTGCAAATTTGGGTTTGAAGAACTCAATCTACCCGTAGCGGTTACTGCTTGATTGAAAGAAGTATGAATTTTGCCGTCTAATGGACTAATCAATTCAGGTAAAGCATCAATATAAGTTGATTTCAACTTCTGTAACTCTCTAATTTCCAAAATATTAGCAACTATTGGATGTTCATCAGCAAGTTTGCTCAATATTTCCTCGCCTGTGGCATATTGTCCTGTTTTGGTTTTTTTGGGATTTTTGATAAGTTTAAGTTCCTCAAAAAGTACTTCACCAAGTTGTTTAGGGGAGGCAATATTAAACTCTCTACCTGCTTGCTTGTAAATTTCCTGTTCTAATGCTTTGATTTCCTTTTCCAGACTTTCCGAACTTTCACGCAAGGCTTCTACATCAATGCTTACGCCATTGCGTTCCATAGTGCAAAGCACTTGAATAAGAGGCGTTTCTACTTCATAGAAAAGTTTTTCGTTGTGGATTTTTTGCAGTTCGGGGGCAAGTTTTTCTGCAAGTTGAAAGGTTATATCAGCATCTTCACAAGCATATTCTGCTACCTCCTGAATACCTACATCACGCATATTGCCCTGATTAACTCCCTTTTTGCCAATAAGCGTTTCAATACTCACAGGTTGATAGTTCAAATATTTTTCAGCCAAAAAATCCATACTATGCTTGCTTTCAGAATTGATAAGATAATGAGCAATCATAGTATCAAAAAGTTTGCCTTTCACCGAAATACCATAATTCTGCAAAACACTAATATCATACTTCAAATTTTGCCCTATTTTTTCAATGTTTTCATTCTCAAAAATCTCTCTGAACTCCTCTAAAATACTTTGTGCAGCTTTTCTTTCGGCAGGGAAAGGTACATAATAGGCTTCGTGAGGATAATAAGCAAAAGCAATACCTACAAGTTCAGCTTGCAGATGGTCTAATGAAGTAGTTTCTGTATCAAAGCAAAAAGCCTTTTGCAAACGTAAAAAATCAATAAGTTGTTTGCGAAGAGCAGGCGTATCAATGATATGATAATGATGTAAAGTATTGCGGATGTTTTTGACTTCATTACTTGAAGTTTCATCTTTAAAGAATTGAATAGGCTTTTCAGTTTGGGTGTTGCCAAATAACTCTAATTGAGCAGTAGCATGCTGCTTTTTAGCGGATTTTTGTTGTTGTTTTTCTTCTTCGGTAAGTCCTATGAGTTTGGTTTTCAAGGTTTTGAACTCCAATTCGTCCAAAAGTTTAGCAAGAGCAGGTTTATCATATTCTTTGAGGCGAAAATCTTCTACGTTGTACGAAATAGGCACTTGTAAATGAATGGTAACCAACTCTTTAGAGAGCAAAGCCTGTTGTGCGTAATTTTTGACAATATCTGCAATTTTGCCTGAAAGTTTATCGGCATTGGCAATCAGATTTTCAATGCTGCCATACTCGGCAATAAGTTTTTGAGCAGTTTTTTCACCCACACCGGGTAAGCCTGGAATATTATCGGAGGTATCTCCTTGCAAGCCTAATACATCTACAATTTGCTCAACACGTTGAACTCCAAATTTTTCTAAGGCTTTGGCTTCATCAAGAATTTCAGCAGGAGCAAATTTTGTAGCGGGTCGGTAAATGAAAATTTTTTGATTTTCAACAAGTTGGCAATAATCTTTATCAGGGGTCATCATATACACAGGAAAATCCTCACGAGCTACTTGCTTGGCAATCGTGCCAATAATATCATCAGCTTCATAACCAGGTAATTCCAAAATAGGAATCCGCATGGCTTTCAAAAGCTGCTTGATGTAAGGCACTGCAATCGTAATACCTTCGGGTTGCTGTTGGCGATGAGCTTTATAGGCTTCAAAATTTTCGTGGCGAAAAGTTGCCTCAGCAGTATCAAAAGCAACCGCTAAATGTGTAGGTTTTTCTTTCTTGATAACTTCTAACAAAGTATTCAAAAAACCAAAAATCGCACTGGTTTCCAAACCTTTGCTCGTACGACGAGGATTATTGATAAAAGCATAATACGCCCTATAAATCAGAGAAAAAGCATCCAATAAGAAAAGTTTTTGCATAAAGTATTGAGCTACAATTGAATGATTTTGAAATTAGTCTTCTTGCAATTGTCGTTCAATTTGAGTGAGTTTTTTGTATATTTCAGGTAGCTTTTTGAAAACAGCATAAGCCCGGTAAAATTCTTTCAAATCTATTGCAGGTGAGCCTTGCCAGTTAGTATTTTCTTGGGTAATATCCGTTCCTAAACCCGATTGAGCTCCAATATTAACTTTGTTGGCAATTTTCAGATGTCCTGCGATACCTACTTGTCCGCCGAACATACAATTTGCCCCAACTTCCGTAGAACCTGCAATACCTACTTGTGCCGCAATTACGGTATTTTCTCCTATCACAACGTTGTGAGCAATTTGTACCAAATTATCAATCTTTACTCCTTTCTTGATGAGTGTAGCTCCCAAAGTAGCTCTATCAATAGTAGTATTTGCACCGATACTTACGTTGTCTTCTATGACTACGTTTCCGAGTTGAGGAATTGTCTGAAAAGAGCCGTCGGTCTGTGGGGCAAAACCAAAACCATCGCTACCAATCACAGCCCCCGCATGAATTATACAATTATTGCCAATCACACAATTTTTATAAATCTTGACCCCTGCGTAAATGATAGTATTTTCGCCTATTTTTACATTCTCGCCGATAAATACATTCGGATAAATTTGCGTATTACTACCAATTTGAGCCTTTTCGCTTATATATGTGAATGCTCCGACATATACATTCTCGCCCACAATAGCTTTTTCGTGGATATAGCAAGGTTGCTCAATGCCTTTTTTAGGGGAATTGATAAGTTTTTCGTATTCTAAAAGGAGTTTGGAAAAAGCTGTGTAAGCATCTTCTACTCTCAATAAAGTAGCTGAAACAGCTTGTTTGGGTTGAAAATCTTTATTTACAATCACAGCAGAGGCTTGGGTAGTGTAAATATAAGGTTCGTATTTCGGATTTGCCAAAAAGGCAATGTCCCCTGTTTTAGCTTCCTGGATTTTGGCAACATTAGAAATTTCTACTTGTGCATTGCCTTCAATTTGTGCAGAAAGCAGTTGAGCAATTTGTAAAAGAGAAAACTTCATATCAGTTGTAGATTGTTGTTTTAAGACTTTTGAGGCATCAAAACTGCTCTTTTCAAATGATTTATTTCTGAAACGAGCCTATGCAATTCAGTTTCAGTAATAGTATTTTTGCTTTTGATATTTTGGATAGTTTCAAAAGTTTGCTTGACTTGCCGCTCACTTACACCAATTTTTTGAGCTATCTTGCTGATAGTAGCTTCATCAGGATATTCGTTGAGATTGCTGATAAAAAAAGTTGAACGTAAAAACTCCAAAAAATACAAAATTTTCTTTTCCGCAAGATTTTTGTGGTCTCGGTAGTTGAAATACAATCTACCTATGGTTTGGGCAAATTCTAAACTTGTGTTGGTATTTTTTTCCAAAATTGGGATAATTCTTTGCTCACGTTTGGCTTTGAAAATAATAAATAGCAACACTCCTACAAGTGTGAGCCAAAAAGCCCACCAAAGTGGCGGATTTTTCTTCAAGAACGCTAATTCTTTGATACCTTCGGGATTAGTTTCTACTGCATAGTTGCTTTTTGTTTTCCATACTATTTCATCTTCCCAAAGTACATCACGTACAGGCAGATGCGAAAGGGCTTTGGCAATAAAATCACGTTGTTTATCATCTAAAACCCCAAAGTTTGTAAAAATTAGCGGCAAAGAGCAAGCATACAAATTCCCTGCACCATATTTGACCTTAACCAAAACGGGATTGTTGTACTGGTCGGTAGCAATGACTTGTGGTTTGTTTTCTTGTGTGTAAGTACTTGTTTCTTGGGTATTTTCAAAAGTATTAGTTTCGTCTTGGTTTAGAGTTTGCCAATTTTCAACTTGAAAAACGGCATAGTTGATAATATTTGGAAACTCATACGTTTTCGTAGATAATTTAGGATGCAAAAATTTTATTTTTAAGACTCCCTGTTCAATGGTCGCAGGAGATGTATGTAAAAAACTTCCAAATGCGTCCTCAAAATAAAATGAAAAATATTCTGCTGCTATAAATGCATTTCCACCAAAATATAAAAAGTTAGACAAAGCCCTACCGAATTCAGCATCGGCATTGGCTTGGAGGTGAGCATAAAATAAATTGAACCTTTCTGCCTTTGTTTCAGCTTGATAGAGCAGTATGGAGTCGTTGGGAAAAATATTAGTACGGGGTAGGATTGCTTTTTCAGGAAACAAGTCTTTCAGTAAAATGTAAAGGGCTTTGCTTGCATAGGGTTTGGTTTCTAATTTTTTGAAGGAAGGTGTCCAATCTAATTTTCGTTTTTTTAGGGATTTTTCTTGAGGCAACCAAAAAGGTAAAAGTGCCAAAAAGGCAAGTATCAACGTTCCTATAATCCAATACGACTTATTTATTTTCAAAGTGGTGGCAATTTTTTCGCTAATTTACAAAAAAAGTTACAATGCCACTGCTGATAGGCTCAATTTTTACATTTTTCCTTTCCAAACAACTTTCTAACTGCATTTCTAAGGTAGTTTTGAAGCTCTGAACACTCTCCTCTGAAAGCGTAGTGAGATTATCAATTACCTCCAAAGCCACTAATTTACCTTTTTCATTGATTTTTACTTTGAAAGCTACTTTTCCTCGTTCTTGGCTATTGAGCAAAGGTTCAAGGTTAGAGCAAAACATATTCCAACCTTCTACTTGCCACTGAAAAGAAATTTTTCTTTTGAGTAAATCTGCGGGTTTTTCTTTTTCGGTGTGAATAGGGGTTGCAACTTTGCTAATTGAGTTGGTGGGTATAGTATCGTTTAAGTAACCCTCTGCCGAAGAAACAGATTTAGTTATTATTTCTTGTTGATTTTCTGATGAGGAAAAATGAAAAAAAACAACTAATGTAGCCAAAAGCATCAATAAAGTAGCTGAAAAATACAGAAATTTATGATTTTCAAATGAATAGTTTTTCATAGGTTTGTTATCGGATACGTTCTACAATGCTTTATGTCGAGCAAATTTCTTGCCAATTTTGGCAAATTGTTAGGAGAATTTTATCTATCTCTTGGGGTATAATCATCTTGGAAATCTTGATAGTCATCAGATTTTTTTTCGTAAAACTCTTTAAGTTGAGCCTTGATGTTGCCCCAAGTAGCTTCGGAAATACCATAAGAAAATACCGCCTTTTTGTCAATATCAAAATCAGCATTAAAACTTTCCCAATCATTGTAACGTAGCACTGCAATTTTGTAATGCGAAAAAGCCTCCTCAATTTTTTGCGAACAAAGCCAGATGTGTCCTGCTACAATCCGAAAATAAGGTTCATCATCAATCTGCAAGGAGTCCATAATATAAGTTTGTGCTTGCTCCAAATCTTTCAGGGCTAAATAAGATTGAGCAATACGTCCTAAATTCCAAGCAGGCTCGGTGGTATTATTGACTTGGGCTTTTAGATGATATTCCAAAGATTTGTCATAATTGCCAAGTTTGTAATAACACCAACCTATTTTGCCCAAAGTCCATCCATCGTTAGGATTGATTTTTTCTGCCCTTGTAAAATATTCTATGGCTCGGGGATAATCTTTGAGTTTAAGGTAACACCAACCCATATTGCTTAAATTCCAAGCATCTTGCGGGGTGAGTTCTGCAACCCTATGATGATACTTCAAGGCTTCCTCGTAATTATCAAGCGAAGAATAACACCAACCTATGTTTTTGAGTATCCAAGCATTATTTGGTTTGAGCATATCAACTTTTCGGTAATACTCCAAAGATTTTCTAAAATCAGCAAGCTCACGATAGCAAAAAGCTATCTCTGTGAGCGTTTGGACATGTTTGGGATTGATAGTTTCAGCTTTCAAATAAAAATCAAGAGCTTTTTCATATTCATTTCTGCTTGCATAGTAATCTGCAATTTCGTAGATAAGTGCAAAATTATTAGGCTCCCTACCATAAATTTCAAGAAGTTTATCAATATCATTATTTTCAGCAGCCTTAATAATCTCCTCATTTTTTCTGCGGTACTCAACAGCCTTGATAAGCATCTGCTCAAAATCGCTTTGTTTTATACG
Organism: Raineya sp.; assembly: GCA_025054975.1. Lineage (GTDB taxonomy): Bacteria > Bacteroidota > Bacteroidia > Cytophagales > Thermonemataceae > Raineya. The sequence continues at coordinate 2,568 of JANWZC010000045.1, read as the reverse complement.
ATACTTCTGTAAAAAAGGATAATCTGAAAGAGCATCTCTTAAAAAAGTTTCTTCATCAGGAGCAAGAATGACACTTTCAAAATAAGTTTCTTGGGCTTTGTGTAGATTTCCTTGTGCTAAATACAAGTGAGCAAGAAATAAAAAATTGATACCATTGTTGTGGAGGTCTAAAGCCTGTTCTAAATAAAATTGAGCTTTATTCAAATCTCCCAGAATAAAATACATCCAACCTAATTGTCGTGTAGTCCAGCTATCGTTGGCATTGAGTTGATACGCTTTCTGATAATATTCAAGGGCTTTTTCGTAGTTTCCTAATTTCTGATAAGCATATCCAATATTTCCCATATTCCAACTATCTTGGGGAGCAAGAATTTCGGTTTTTAGACTCCAGTCTAAAGATTTTGCATATTCGCCGATTTTGCCGTAACACCAACCTAAATGACTTGTGTTCCAAGAATCATAAGGATTGAGCTGATAGCATTTTTCATGCCAAGCGATAGCTTCTTGGTAGTTCCCCAAAGATGAATAACACCAAGCAATCTGACTGACATTCCAAGCGTCTTGGGGGTCAAACTCATAGGCTTTCAGATGATATTTCAGAGCTTCTTCAAAATTTCGCATAGACGAATATACCCACCCTACGTTACTCAAATTCCAAGCATCGGTGGGGTCTAATTCGGCTACCTTCAAATGATACGAAAGAGCATTTTCAAAATCGCCGAGTTGCCCATAACAATAACCTATTTTACCCAAATTCCAAGGATTATTAGGCTCGTACTTGTCAGACTCTAAATGATATTGCAAAGCATTTTCGTAATCTTGGATTTTCAAATAACACCAACCTAAATTCCGCAAATTCCAAGCATCTTGGGGTTCAGTTCTATGCACGCGTAAATGGTATTCAATAGCTTCTTCATACTTACTCAGTCCTGCCAAACACCAAGCTATATTTTTCATCACCCAATTATCGTTGGGTACTATTTTTTCAAGTTCCCGATAGACTTTCAATGCATTTGAGTAATCGTACAATTCTCGGTAAGCAAAAGCTAATTGGTCTAAAAATGCAAAATCATTTTTGCCATATTCTTTGGCTTTTTCAAGATATTCAATAGTTTTGGCATACTCTTTATGTTTATTATAATATTGTCCCAAACGTACCAAAGTTTTGAGGTCGTGTGGATTATGTCTGTATGCTTCCAAAAGTTCGTTCAGTGAATCATTGAAATTTTCGTCAAAATCATCATCGTGCATATCAATAGCAATTTTAGTAAAGCAAATTAGAGAATTTTTGAATAATACAACAAAAATTGCACCTGAAAATGTTGTATTTTTTCAGAATTTTTGAAAATACTTACTTGCGTGTATCAACCGACTACCATACCAAGAAAACATCTCACCATTAACAAGTTTAACTTGACAAAAAGGTAAAGCATTTTGCAGTTCTTGTAAGTGTTTTTCTTTGAAAGGATAAGGTTCAGAGGAAAGAAAAACATAATCAGGTTGGAGTTCAGCAATTTCAGAGATGGTAACTTCGGGATAGCGAGATTTTTCTGCAAAAACATTTGTAAAACCTAATTTTTGCAAAATATCGTGAATAAAAGTATGATTACCCACTGCCATATACGGATTTTTCCAAATCAGATAAGCCACCTTGCCTGAATACATTTTTTGCACCATACTGAAAGATGCAGTAATAAAAGATACCATAATTTGAGCCTCCCACTTTTTGCCACATATCTCTCCGACTTTCAAAATCATTTGCAAGGCATCTTCAAAGGTAATTACGTCGCTTACCCACACGGGATATTTTTGAGCAAGTTGTTCAATACCCTCTCGGTAATTTTCTTCTTTGTTGGCAATGATAAGGTCAGGGCAAAGTTCATCAATTTTTTCAAAATGAAATTTTTTTGTTCCACCAATTTTGGGAACTTTTTTTACTTTATCTTGGGGATGAATGCAAAATCTGGTAATACCTACAATTTTTTCTTCCAAACCCAAATCAAACAGCAATTCGGTCTGTGAAGGGACTAACGAAACAATGCGTTGTGGAGGAAAAGGCAGTTCAATAGTTCTGTGGAGTTGGTCAGTGAAAAGCATAATAACTTATTTAGCCTCTAAATTATCTAAATCTGCTAAATCTTGTGGTCTTGCGGTAGCTTTCTTATTTTTTTTCAAATTTTCCAAGTCAATGAAGGGAACTTCTAACCCTTGAAAATTGGCTATAATTTTTTGTTCGTAACATTCTTCAAATTTTATACCATCACAAGTTGTTGTAATATCAATACGATTGGGAGGATACCCTAATTGAATGAAAGAGTCTTCTGCTAAAAAGTCTTCAACGCTCAAACCAACATTCCCGAAGCCAAAATCTTGGAGAGATTGCAAGACTTTCTGTGCATTTTCAGGATTAAGCCATATCCAAACGTCTAAATCTTTTGTGTAACGAGGATAGCCATGAAAAGCCACAGCATAGCCACCCACTACTAAATAACGGACTTTATTTACGTTTAACAATTCTATAAACTCTCTGAAATCCTTGTTCAGCACCATATTTCCAAAGATTGTAAG
>JANWZC010000044.1 GCA_025054975.1 Raineya sp. | reverse complement strand
TTGGCGATTTACGCACTGCGGCTTTCTATATTGCAATCAAGAAAATTGCTTTAAGCTATCAACTTATGGGTATATTCCCTTAATCTATGTGTGAAATACCTGCCTGCCACTTACACGCAAAAACGCTTACTTTACGTGTGAGTGGCATTTTTGTTTGCGAAATTTTATTCCAAACTTTGAAGTTTGAAAAATATTTTATTTTTTTGCTTTTGGTGAGTTAGTTGTCAAAAATGTAAAAGACTTTATTCAATGCAAGAAATTAGCAAAAAGGTTAGAGTTACTCATCGCATCAATGACCCTTCGTTAGATATTAACAGATTAGAGCAGTACGGCTTGTTTCTTTCGGTAGAAGACAAAAACTTGCGTGTAGTAGTAGTTGATGAAGCTCAAAAAAAATGTATGCTCTTGGAAGATTATCGCTTTTCAGGAATGAACACCCGTGCGGAAACCATTGAACAACTGAATGCTATTTTGGAGGGGCATTTAGTACTGCGTGCAGGATACTGGAAAGATATAATTTTGGTAGCTCGTAGTGGCTGTTTTACGCTTATTCCCGATGAGTATTTTGATGAAACACTGCTTTATTCTTACTTAGAACTTTATCCTAATAATTTAGAAAATACTGAAGTCAAGAGTTTTCATCATAGAAAATGCAAATATCATAGCATTTTCCGCATAGAAACTGAATTTATTGAATGGGCGAAAAAATCTTACCCCAACAAAGAAATCAAGATAATTCATCAAGCTGATGCTTTTTTAGAAGGAGCATTATTAGAAAACCACGAAAATGCAAGCATATTTATTTACATTGAAAGCAAGTATATGAATATGACTATCCTGCAAGGAGAGAATCTACTTTTGCACAATCGTTACTATTATCAAAGTCCGCAAGATTTTGTATATTTTGTGCTTTTTGCTATTGACGAACTGCAACTCAATCCCGAAGAATGTCATGTGAAATTGTATGGAGAGATTAGCAGAGACTCAGGAATTTACAACTTGCTTCAGAAGTATGTGCGTCATGTGGAATTTGGCAAAAAGCCTGCAACTTTATCATTTAGTTACGTATTTGACGAAGTCATTGACCATCGCTATTTTGACCTTTATAATGTATATCATTGTCTCAGTGCTTAAAGGTTAAGCAAGAAATCCATAGTATCTATGCCATCGGCATAATCCCACAAGTTGGGGTATTGTGCCTTGCCAAAAGGATAACTTCCCTGCCACCAAGCCTCTTTGGAAACTATACATTGAATTTTCTCTTGCCACTGGGTTATTTTATTTTGCAAATCCTCTATGTTTTCATAGAAATCATAGTACAAACAAGCCACAGGAGAAGCAAGCTCAGTAGTTTGTGAAAGCAGTAAAAAACCATTATCCAAATGTTCTACGGGACGAAGGAGATAAATGGCTTTATTGTACTCGTAATTATTAGCGTATTTATGATGATTTTTCACTTCTGCAAACTTTTCCATAACCTTGAAAAACAAAGCAAAATCATAATTCGTAGGAACAAAAAGTTTAGCAACATTTCTGCATCCTAAACCAAAATGCGTAAAAATATCTTCTCCCAAGTTTTCTAAATCTTCTCGAGTTTCATTACCATTGAGAATGGCAACACTTACACGATTTTTACGAATAATATGAGGTTTGTTGCGAAAATAATATTCAAAATGTTGAGCAGTAGTGTCGCTTCCTGTGGCAATAATGGCATCAGCTTCGTTAATTCTTTCTACAAAAAATAATTTTTTACGCCAAGCAGGTTCAATTTCTATAAGTTTTTGAGCAAACCAAGGTAAGAGTATTTTATCATCATTGCTCATACGAGCCAACAGGATATGCCCCGATATCAACACGCTCAAAAAGTCGTGGAAACCTACCAAAGGAATATTGCCTGCCATTACTACGGCAACTTTTTGAGGTTTTTTTACAGGTAACCTATCTTGATATTTTTCAAGCCACTGACGCAAATTCTCTTCTTGTAAATAAACTTCAACGCCTCTGAGAGCCTTTTCAATATTTTCCAAAGAAAACCAAGAATTGTGTAAATGAGCTTTCCATTTAAGTTCAGCAGGAAAGGTGGATAGAAGTTTACCTAATTCAACAAAACTATCAATAAATGGTTGCATAAGCTATTTGCTCTTCAACATTGCATATTTCAAAATACAATAAATAGCTCGAAAGCCGTCTTTCCAATTGATTTTTTTGCCTTCGGCATAAGTTCTCCCATAATACGAAATACCTACTTCATAAATGCGAATATTTGGTACGCGAGCTATTTTTGCAGTAACCTCAGGTTCAAAACCGAAACGATTTTCCCGTAAGGATATGTTCTTGATAATAGAAGTTCTGAACATTTTATAACAAGTTTCCATATCTGTAAGGTTCAGGTTTGTGAACATATTGGAAAGAAAAGTCAGAAACTTGTTGCCTATGGAGTGCCAAAAGAATAAAATTCTATGCGGATTCCCTCCCATAAACCGACTGCCATATACTACATCTGCAAAGCCTTCTACAATAGGTTGTAAGAGTAAGTTATATTCGCGGGGGTCATATTCTAAATCAGCGTCTTGAATAACTAAAAAATCTCCTGTTGCCTGCTGAATACCCGTTCGCAGTGCTGCCCCTTTCCCTCGATTTTTTTCGTGCTTGAAATACTTGAGGTTACATTCAGGGTGCCGAACTTGATAGTTCAAAACTACTTCTTCTGTATGGTCTTTGGAGCAGTCATTCACAACAATAATCTCTTTCTCTATATTGTTAATGAGTTGCACTTGACGAACCCTATCTAAGATTTGTTCTATGGTTTTAGCTTCATTGTAAGCAGGAATTATTATGGAAAGTACTTGATTAGCCATAAATTGTACAGATATGAAAAAACTCGCTTTTAGCGAGTTTAGATTTTAGTTCAAAAACTCTTTCTCTAAAAGTTTTAATTTAGTTCTTACCGAAGCGTCAATTTGTTTGTCGTTGGCGAAAGTAATCGTAAAGCCTCCTATCAAAGCAGGATTGATTTTTTCCTCTAATTTTACCTTTTTGCCTGTTTCTTTTTCTACAATTTGAACCGCTTTCATCTTGACTTGTGGTGTAAGAGGTACGGCTGAAGTTAATGTAACTCTTAAAATCCCTTTACGTTCTTCATACAAATTTTCAAACTCTTTGGCAGCTTGATATAAAATCTCTTCACGATTTTTACGAGCAATGATTTCAAAAAAATCAAGAGTTACTTTATGGAATTTATCAGCAAATAATTTTTTCAATATAGCTAATTTGCGATAACTGTAAATAATAGGGTTACGTGTAACAGCCCGCAATACAGGATTTTCATCAAGTGTTTTCACAAAATAGCCCATATCCTGATATACTTGCTCCAAAACGCCTCTCTCTTCGGCAAGTTCCAGAATGGATTTAGCGTAGCGAACAGCTACTCGTCTTTCGGTCATACTGCTTACCATAGAGCAATTTGTTAGTTAGATGAAATTTCATTAATCAATTTTTCAGCCAAAGACTTCTGGTTTTCATCATTAGCAAGTTCTTTTCGTAAAATACGTTCAGCTACTTGCAAAGAAAGTTTGGCAACTTCTTTTTTCATCTCAGCCATAAAGGCTTTTCTTTCGCTTTCAATAAGATTGCGAGCCTCTGCAATAATTCTATCTGCTTCCTTTTTAGCATTTTCTTTGGCTTCATCAACTAGGTCACGAGCAGTTTGTTGAGCCTTTTTCAAGATTTCATCTTTTTCGGCACGAGCCTGTTGTAAAAGTTTCTCATTATCGGCTGTAATTTTAGCCATTTCGGCTTTGGCTTTTTCGGCGGAAGCAAGAGCCTCTTCAATACTTTTTTCCCGTTCTTTGAGGGCATTCAGGATGGGTTTCCAAGCAAATTTGCCCAAAATAAACAACAAAACTAAAAAAACAACTACTTGCCAAAAAATCAATCCGAGTTCAGGAGTAATAAGGTTAAGTAACATAATTTTTGTGTATTTGATTAGACCTCTAAAAAAATCAAGGGAATTCAAGAAATCTTTCATAAGCAACTTCTGCCGAAGCCCACCGCTTGCGACAGAAGTTGATAAGTAAGTCTCTGTGTGGATTTTAAGCGACTTTGAGAGCCATTAGAAGCCCTACTACCACACCAAACAGAGCCACCCCTTCAATCAAGGCAGCGGCTACAATCATGAGACCTTGGATTTTACCGCTGGCTTCAGGCTGACGAGCAACAGCTTCTACGGCTTGTCCGCCGATGCGTCCAATACCCATACCTGCACCTAAAACAGCCAATCCTGCTGCCAAACCAGCACCGATACCTGCGATGTCTGCCAAGAGAACTAAAAGTTGTAACATAGAACTACAATTTAGGGTTAAAAAAAATTGAACTTTATTTATTTTTACTTTCCTCTGAAAGCCTTACGAAATTTATAGGTTGTAGCCAAATAGTAGGCATACCTGCCCGCATAGATAAGTTTGCTAAATGCTCTCTTACAAAAGGAAAAATTATTGCAGGAGCATTTACATTCGCAAAATCCGTAACAGAAACGCTCGTAACACCTTCAAATTGAAACTCACTTATCATCTTTATTATTGCTTTCACCTCAATTTCATTCGTATTTTTATTTTTCTGCTCAAAATCTGTCTCTAACATTACAATTAACTTGTTAGCCTCCTGATTATGTCCTATTTTCAAAGATACATTTCCTTCAAGATTATTAAAATCAATAATAGGTTTTCTTTCAAAATGGCTTTCTAACAGTATAATGTTTATTAGTTGAAAACCTGTTTCATTCATGCCGCCTGTAAAATTACACTACTAAACCTTGACTCACTTATCTGAGTGAGTATCAAACTATTGTCTCGCAAATTTACATTACAAAGATTAGTTTGCAAACTAAGTTTTGAAAAATCTACTTCAATTTGCTTTGTACTCACATTGGAAACAACATTGCAGGTATTTCCTTCATCAACAACCTCGTAAGCACTTCCCAAAATAAACATAGGCTTACTTATACGACATAAACTATTTTCACTCACAAAAGCTACATCTTCATAAGGATACTTCTCGGATAGCTCTCGTAACATTTCTGTTTCCAATTGGATGTAGCTTTTATCGTGTTCATAGGCATATAAAGGCAAGACTTCTATCAAATGGGTATTTGATAGGTCGTCGTATTCGTACTTTATTTGTAAATAAGGTAACTTTTCTACAATTTTTTGTAAGCTACTCTTGATGTATTTTTGTAATGCTTTCATATTCCAAATGATTTTTGCAGGATAGCTTCTACATCGCGAGCATATTGCCGAGCCAATTCGGCAGCTGACTTTTGGATTTCGTTAGAATAATAATCCGCTTCTATGCGAAACTTCTTTAACTGAGTAATTTTATTAGAAAAGTTTCTATCATACTGCAACAAACCCCTAAACTTTCCAATAATCCAATTATGAAAACTTGTACTTGAGTTTTTTTGTTCCTTTTCAATATGCTGTTGTGTCATTTGGTACTTATCGCAAAGAATGTAAAGCATTAGTTGTATGCAAGCATAATAGTAGCAATGCACACAAGCACTGTACAAGTGATTATCAAAGAGCAAATTGCCTGCCGTTTTTGTATCATTACTTTTTGTCTTAAAACTATTACAAGTCATTATTTACCCAAAAACTTATGCGTGATGAACTTCGTGATGTTCCTCGTGATGATGCTCTTCTACCGCTCCGCCAAAATACATTGCCGAAAGCAGCGTGAATACATACGCTTGCAAAATGGCTACAAAGAGTTCCAATACATTCATTGCAACGGCAAAAGCAACACTTACAGGAGCAATCGCATAGCTTTTGAACAAAAATATCAAAGAAATTAAGCTCAAAATGATAATATGTCCTGCGGTGATGTTAGCAAACAAACGCACCATTAGCGAAAAAGGCTTGGTGAAAATTCCAATAACTTCCACTATGGGAATAATAGGTACAATAGTTTTGAGCCACCAAGGTACCCCAGGCATATTGAAAATATGTTGCCAATAATATTTGTTTGAACTGAACAAAGTAATAATGAGTGTTAGCAAAGCCAATGTCATAGTTACAGCGATATTACCTGTAAGGTTAGCACCGCCCGGCATTAAACCCAATAAATTGTTGAACCATATAAAAAAGAACACTGTAAGCAAGTATGGCATAAAACGCTCATACTTTGCACCAATATTGGGCTTGGCAATATCATCACGGATAAAGACTATAATAGGTTCAAAGAAAGATTGCAAACCTTTGGGGGCTTTACCGGCATTCTTTTTGTAAGAGTTAGCAATACTGAAAAATATTGTTATTAACAAAACAGCACTCAATAACATAGAAGCCACATTTTTCGTAATTGAAAAATCGTATAAAGTTCCTCCGCCTTCTAATCTGATATGGTCGTGGCTCATAATATAAGTATTGCCATTAGGGCGTTTGAGTACAAGTTGATGCTCTTTTTCCCCTTTCTCGTTAGTAATTTCTCGTTTTTCAGCGTGGTGAAACTCCGAAGACATAAAAACATCTAAACCCTTATCGGTATAGAGAATTATAGGCAAAGGAATAGTAATATGTGTTTCACCAATAGTAGCAAAATGCCATTCGTGAGAGTCTGCAATATGATGTAAAATCAAATCTCCTGCATTAAATTCTTTTTCCTTGTGTTGAGCAAAAGTAAAGAATGGAAATATCAACCAGAAAGCTACTAATAAACTACTAAATTTTCGCATATTTTTACACTTTTAAGGCTTTTTCTAATTCATCCAATAGGTTAATAATGGCTTGAGAGACTTTGGTCATTTTGTCGTATTCGGCATTTGCTTCTTCTTCTTTTCCTGCATGTTTTAGTTCTACGACATTTCTTATATGCTTGTGAAGTTTCTTATGCACCTGTTCTAGCTCAAAAATTTTAGGTTCATCTTTGTATTTTTCAAGGGCTTCTCCGTAAATCCATTTACCTAAATCGCAATGCTCGTGGGAAATCACTTGGTCAAGAGTAAGAGTTTCTTCTCCTCTCAAAAAACTCATCAAACGCACACGCCAAGCTAAATGCTTACTTTTAGCCAATACAAAATCCAAGTTCATAGGTCAAGCATTTTAGGTCTCATATTTTAAGTAGCAAGTTAGTGGCGTTGTTGAGTTTTGGCTCGCAAGTTATGCAATAAACCATAAATCTCAAAACCTACGAAAGAAAAATATAAAACAAAAAAAGTTCCTACAAACCACAAAAGATGCGTAACTCCTTGATAAACAAAATAAAAAAATGCTCCAATGCTCAAAAGCATACGCAATAGCATAGAAGCAAAAAAGTAGTTTTGAAAAACTTTGATATCCTTGCCCATTCCTTTGGATACAATGTAAGTTGTAAGAATAGATTGCGAAGCAAAAAACAACAATAAATACCATTTGTACTTGTGGAAAAGTAGATGTTTCAGGAAAAACTCATCAATAGCCAAAAGAATAGCCAAAGATAAGCTAAGAATGAGTACGTATCGTATTGCCCAACTTTTACTCCTCACTTTTTTTAGATTTATTTTTCAAGTGTCGCAACTTTTTATCATCAACGTGTCTATCTAAAAACTCGTTAATTTTTTCAATTTCCAGCGTAGAAACAATTTCCCCAAAAGCATTGATACGAATATCAAAACCTTCTAACTCTTTATGCACACGAGGTTTTTGAGAGTCTTTTTCGGCATCTATTTTTTTCTTGCGAGGCATAATAATAAATTTGAATTTGAAAGCAGATAGTTTAAGAGTTCAGATATTTTCATTCTTGAACTTCCCCAATACTATTTCCTTCATCGGGAGCTATATCTTTGGGTTGTGGTAGATCTTTCAAGCTATTGATACCAAAATAATCCATAAATTTTTCGCTTGTGCCATAAAGTAAGGGTCTGCCAATGGTTTCTGCCTTACCCTTGATAACTAAAAGTTCTTTTTCTAAAAGTTTCTGAATGGCATAATCACTATTTACCCCTCTGATTTGTTCAATTTCTGCTTTGGTGATAGGCTGTTTGTAAGCAACAATCGCAAGCGTTTCCAAAGCCGCATTGGAGAGCCGTTTTTTAGACTTTTGTTTGAGCAAGATACTAATACTGGATTGATATGCAGGCTTTGTCAGAAATTGATAGCCTCCTCCCATTTGATAAATCTGAAAGGCATAAATATCTTCTTCGTATTTACGTTGCAGTTTTTCAATTGCCTCCAAAATATTTTCCTCAGGAATATCAGCTTCAAACATTTCCACAAGACAATTTCGTATCTCCTGTGCAGAAATAGGCTCGGGAGATACGAAAATCAGGGCTTCTATATGATTTTGGAGAAAATCCATAATAGAGACACATCAGATACAAGATATCAGACGCAAGATTAAAGGCTCTTATTTCTTGGACATTTTGGCTTCAATTGAATGTTGTGTATGCGGTACAATCAGCAGACGCTCACGAGGAATAAGTTTGCCTGTATCTACGCAAATACCATAAGTTCCATTCTTGATACGAATCAGAGCCATTTCAAGCTGTTGAATGAATTTCTGTTGCCGAGCCGCAAGCTGTGTGAGATTTTCCTTCTCCAAAGTGTCCGAGCCATCTTCCATGAGTTTAGAATTACCTGCGGTAGCATCGGTGCCAGGGTCATTTTTACGAGTAAGCGACTCTTTCAATTCAGCAAGTTCTTGTCGGGCTTGCTCCAACTTCTTCAATATCAGTTCCTCAAACTCTTTTAATTCCTCTTCGGTGTAACGGGTTTTTTCTACAACTTCGGTAGTTTTGTCATTGTTTTTGGAAGTAGTTTTAGTCTTGCTCATAAGATTGGGGCTTTTGAAAATTTTAATGCAAAGTTAGTAAAATCCTTACAATACCACAATAAAACCTAATACCTTTTTTATGCGTTTCTACAAGAAAAGGTTTCGTATATTTGCAAAAATTTTCCAATGAAAACCGATAGTTTTCTACAACTTTACCACAACGAGCCGCTTTTTCAAACTTTTGTGTATCATTTGCAAAAGCACAAACGCTTGCAAATCAAAGGTTTGCAGGGAAGTATTGATTCTATTTTGGCGGCTATTACGGCTTTGCAATGCTCTGAAAAAAATCATCTATTCATTTTGCACGATAGCGAAGAAGCCTCCTACTTTTTCACAGACTTACAAAATCTAATTGGCTCGCAAAAAGATGTATTGTTTTTTCCTACTTCTTACAAAAGACCTTATCATTACGAGGAAATTGAAAATGCAAATGTTTTAGAGCGTTCCGAAGTATTGAATGCTTTTTCACAACAAATCAAAGAAAACTCACCGCTTCGCCCTAAAAATAATATTCCAACCAAAGGCATTGTAGTGATAAGCTATCCCGAAGCTCTTTCAGAAAAGGTTGTCAATCGTAAAACCCTCTTGGAACATACTTTTTCAGGCAAAATTGGAGATATTTTAGACCTTGACTTTTTAAGCGAACTGCTTATTGAATACGGCTTTGAAAAAACAGATTTTGTTTATGAAGCAGGTCAGTTTGCCATACGTGGAGGCATTGTAGATGTATTTTCCTTTGCCAGCGAATTGCCTTATCGTATTGAACTTTGTGGCGAAACTATTGAAAGTATCCGTTTTTTTAATCCTGAAACTCAACTTTCTGAACAAAGTTGTGAACAATTTGTAATTGTACCCGACACACAAACTAAACTCTTGCACACTACACGCGAAAGTTTTTTGGAGTTTATCCCCACCGAAAACACTATCATTTGGCTCAAAAATGTAACATTGTGTTTGGAGGTGATTGAAAAATGTTTTCAAAAAGTGCAATCAAATTTTGAGTTTATTCTCAATAGCACTCACCAAACCCAAGTCATTGCCAGCCCCGAAGTGCTATTTGAAACGAAAAGTAGTTTTTTAGAAAAATTGCAAGGCTTTACTTGTGTGGAGTTTGGTAGAAGTTTCTATTTTCCTGATGCTCAAGTCCTTGAATACAAAACTCAAGCTCAACCTTCGTTCAATAAAGATTTTCAACTGCTTGCCGATACCCTTGAAAAATATCAATTTCAAGGCTTTACGAATGTCATTGCTTCGGATAGTATCAAACAAATAGAGCGTTTGCGAAGTATTTTTGAGGAAATTAAGCCGAATTTGAAGTTTCAGAACTTACCGCTTGCTTTGCGAGAAGGTTTTGTAGATGAAAACAACCGAATAGTTTGTTTCACCGACCATCAGATTTTTGAACGCTACTATCGTTACAAGTTGAAAACTCATTTTTCAAAATCAAAATCATTGACTTTAAGGGAGTTACAAACACTTAAACCAGGAGATTATGTAGTGCATATCAATTATGGTATAGGACGTTTTGCAGGTTTAGTTCGTCAGGAGGTTAATGGCAATATTCAAGAAGCCGTGCGAATTGTGTATCGTGATAATGATGTGTTATATGTGAATGTTCATTCTTTGCATAAAATTTCACGATATACAGCTTCGGAGGGCAAAGAGCCTACTTTGAGCAAACTCGGTAGCCCTGAATGGGAAAACAAAAAAGCCAAAGTCAAAAAGAAAGTCAAAGATATTGCCAAAGAGCTAATAAGTTTGTATGCCAAACGTAAGGTTTCCAAAGGTTTTGCTTTCGGCAAAGATGATTTTTTGCAAGCAGAATTGGAAAGTTCCTTTATTTACGAAGATACTCCCGACCAAGCCCGAGCCACCGCAGAAGTCAAAGCAGATATGGAAGCTCCTAACCCTATGGATAGGCTTATTTGTGGTGATGTAGGCTTTGGTAAAACAGAAATTGCTATTCGTGCCGCATTCAAAGCGGTTTGCAATGGCAAGCAAGTAGCCGTATTAGTGCCTACTACTATTTTAGCAATGCAACATTTCCGTACTTTTTCAGAGCGTCTTGCTCGTTTTCCTTGTCGTGTGGAGTATATCAATCGGTTTAGAAGTCAGAAGGAAGTCAAGGAAATTCTGAAAGAGTTGGAAGCAGGTAAAATTGATATTCTCATTGGCACACATCGGATACTAAATGATGATGTCAAATTCAAAGATTTAGGGCTTTTCATCATTGATGAAGAACAAAAATTTGGCGTAAAAGATAAAGAAAAACTCCGTGAAAAACGCTTCAATGTAGATACACTCACACTTACGGCTACTCCTATTCCTCGAACCTTGCATTTTTCGCTCATGGGAGCAAGAGACCTTTCCATTATCAATACTCCTCCTGCTAATCGTCAGCCTGTTAGCACGCAAGTAGTTGTTTTCAAAGAAGATATCATTCGTGATGCCATTCATAACGAATTGCGTAGAGGTGGGCAAGTGTTTTTCGTGCATAACCGAGTACAAGATATTGAAAGTATCGGCAATTTAATTCTCAAACTCGTTCCTGATGCTCGTATAGGTATTGCCCACGGACAAATGGAAGGAAGTCTATTGGAAAGAACTATGCTTCGTTTCATTGAAGGAGATTATGATATTTTACTTTCTACCAATATTATTGAGTCAGGATTGGATATTCCTAATGCCAATACTATCATTATCAATAACGCTCACACTTTCGGACTTTCAGATTTGCATCAGATGCGAGGTCGGGTAGGGCGTTCTAATAAAAAAGCCTTTTGTTATTTGGTGATTCCCTCAATGCTTTCGCTTACTAAAGATGCCCAAAAACGCTTGAAAACCTTAGAAGAGTTTTCTGAACTGGGGGATGGCTTCAAAGTAGCTATGCGAGATTTGGATATACGTGGAGCAGGAAACTTGCTGGGAGCAGAGCAGAGCGGTTTCATCAATGATTTAGGTTTTGAAGCCTATCATAAAATTTTAGATGAGGCTATTCAAGAGCTGAAAGAAAGTGAGTTCAAAGAACTCTTTTTCAAAGAAATTTCTACCAAAGAACTACTTACCGATTGCGTTTTAGAAACTGACCTTTCACTCCGCATACCCGATGACTATGTGCAAAGTATTACAGAGCGACTTTCACTTTACAACGAATTAGATAACGTAAAAGATGAAGCCGAATTAGAGGTTTTTGCTCAAAAATTACAAGACCGCTTCGGCAAAATACCTCGTGAGGTACAAGACTTAATGCAAAGTGTGAGATTGCGTTGGTTGGCTGAAAAAATTGGGTTTGAGAAACTTTCACTTAAATCTGCTGTGCTTAAAGGACAATTCCCACCTGCTGAAAAAACTGAATACTATCAATCCGACCGATTTGGTAAAGTAGTAGAATACTTGCAGAAAAATCCCAAAGCCTTTCGTTTGAAGGAATTAAATGGCAAACATTTACTTATCGCTGAAAATATACAGACCATTCAAGACGGAATAAATCTTCTGAGAAATCTTTGCTGAAACACTCCCACATTTGTAAGTTTATCTCCTGTGATTTTCGGATTCTTGTTAATTTTTTTGTTTTTTTAGTCTTTTTTTCTAACTTTGGCATTATTCATGCTTAATGTATAATGCAACCTTAAAAATCTGTTTTTTATGAAAAAGTCATTTATCTATTTCACGTTTATAGCTCTTGTAGCCACTTTGTCATTTTCTTGTAGAAAAAAAGAAAAAGTAAAACTACCCAAAGGAGAAGAAGAGGTGGTTGTACCTTGTTCGGGTCCGCAGTACTTTACTGATAAAAAAACTTTCCGAGCCAATGCTGTTGGCGAAAGTCAAGACCAAATGACTGCCAAACGTAAAGCTCTAAGTAATTGCCGTGATGAATTAGCTCGTAGTATCAATACTCGCATTAAAGCTGTTACGGATAACTACGTAAATTCAAGGGAATTCAACAACAAAGAAGAAGTAGAGGAGCGTTATGAAAATCTTACTCGTGAAGTAATTGACCAAGAATTACCTGGTACTAAAACTATTTGTGAAAAATTAGTGAAAACTCCACAAGGCACTTACAAGTGTTACATAGCGATGGAGTTGGGTTCAGAGGAATTGTTGGAGTCTATTAACAAGCGTATGCAAAAGCTTTCCCAAGAAGAACGCCTCAAAATAGACTATGATTACGAAAAGTTTAAGAAAACTTTTGAGGCTGAAATGGAAAAGTTAAGTCAAGGACGCTAATAGATTTCTCCTTAAATAAAGTACTTACTTACCAAACTCTACTCTTAAAGTAGAGTTTTGGTTTTTGGTGGATGTTGAATTTTCCATATTTTTGGGCTGAAGTTTATTAGATTGTGTATTATGGGGCAAGCGTCTTACAGAAGGTTAGTACGTTTTTTTTACTCACTGGGTGATGTAATTGCTCTTAATTTAGCCTTCTTGATTGCCTATTTTATTCGTTTCAAAAGTTTTGAGGGAATCTTCAACGAACCCTATTGGTATGTAGGTATATATGCCAATTTAGTTTGGATAGGCATAGCTGTTTTTGCGAAAACCTATCGCATTTCACGTTTAGAGGACTATTGGACAATTATACGTAAAATGTTGAAAGCCATTTCTTGGCACTTTGCCTTGATGGCTATTTTTTTGGTACTTATTCAAGAAAAAGCATACTCTCGCTTTCACCTTATAGTTTCTTACTCTACTTTTGCGATACTGATTGCTCTTTGGCGAATGATTATTTTGTGGCTCCTACGCTTCTACCGAAGTAGAGGCTACAACCAAATTCGCATTGTGATTGTAGGTTATGGTAAAGCAGGATTAGATTTGTATAACTTTGTAACTAAAAACAAAGACCTTGGCTATCAATTTTTGGGTTTTTTTGATGATAAAGAGGAAAATAATTCCCTTGTCAGGGGCAAACTCAAAGATTTGGAAAAATTTACTCTGGAAAATAATGTAGATGAAATTTATTGTTCTTTGGATAGCATTAGCCGAGACCAACTCAAAAAGATTACTCATTTTGCAGATAATCATTTCAAAAGAATACGTCTGTTGCCTAATTTGAAAGATTTTACTGCTGCCGAAGTAGCTGTGGAGCATTTTGGAAATATTCCTGTGGTACTTTCTCGCAGAGAACCTCTCAATGACGCATTTAATCAGTTTTTGAAAAGAAGTTTTGATATTTTCTTTTCACTTTCGGTTATTTTGTTTATCTTTACATGGTTATTTCCAATTATTGCTTTGCTTATTAAACTAACTTCCAAGGGACCCGTGTTTTTTAAGCAAAAGCGAGCAGGAAAAGATGGAAAAATGATTTCAGTGTGGAAATTTCGCACCATGATACATCAAAAAGATGCGAAATTTGTTCAAGCTACACAAAACGATAAAAGAGTTACTAAAATTGGGCATTTTTTGAGAAAAACGAGTTTAGACGAATTACCACAATTCTTTAATGTATTGAAAGGTGATATGACCGTAGTTGGTCCCCGACCTCACGTTGCTGAATTAAATGAGACATTCAAACATGTAGTTGAAAAATACATGGTTAGAAACTTGGTAAAGCCAGGCATTACAGGGCTTGCCCAAGTGAGAGGTTACCGCGGTGAAACTAAGGATGTGCGTTCTATGATAAATCGTGTAAAAATGGATGTTTTTTACATAGAGAATTGGTCGTTTTGGTTGGATATACTCATAATTTTTTGGACCATCAAAGCGATTTTCAAAGGCGATAAAAACGCCGTATAATTTTTTGAAAAAGTACTTTTTCCTTGACCAAAATTATTGAGGGTTTGAGGCGAACATGAAAACAGGTGTTTATGATGATTATTGTTTTTATTGTAACTTTTCTTGCCTCGCTTATTATTGCGTGGGTAAGTATTCCTGCTATCATCAAAGTTGCAGAGCAGAAGCATCTGTATGATGAACCTGATGAATTGCGTAAAATTCATATCCGAAAAGTTCCTACGCTCGGCGGAATAGCTATTTTTGCGGGTACGGTGATTTCGGCAACATTTTTTGCTCACCATAGCAAAAATTTAGATTTAGGCACTTTTCTTTCTGCAATCACTATTCTGTTTTTTACAGGTATCAAAGATGATATTATTCCTCTTACTCCTTACAAGAAATTTTTAGCCCAACTATTAGCAGTATGTATTGTGGTTTTCTGGGGAGATGTGCAACTTAGCAGTTTGTACGGCTTCTTTTTTACTTACGAAACTCACCCAATTATTCTGTATGCCGCGACTATTTTCACTATGATAGTTATCATCAATGCATTTAACCTAATTGATGGAATCAATGGTTTGGCGGGAGGCATAGCTTGCATTGTGATTTCTACTTTTGGAATTTGGTTTTTCAGGCATAATGAGGAAAGTTTGGCAATATGGGCAATGGCTACTTGTGGAGCTACCTTAGGTTTTTTGCGTTACAATTTTGTTGGCAAAATATTTATGGGTGATACAGGTTCATTGATTTTAGGCTTTATTTCGGCAGTTTTTGCTATTAAGTTTATAGAAATGAATAAAACCGAAGTTTCTTTCGTTGGTGGCAAAGCCCCACTTTTTGCCATAGCTATCCTAGTAATACCACTCTTTGATACATTGAGGGTGTTTTTGATTCGGATAGCTCATGGCAAATCTCCTTTCTCAGGCGATAGAAATCATCTTCATCATCTTCTACTTGATGTAGGCTGCACACATTTGCAAGCTAGTTTTGTATTATACGGATTGAACGTTTTGGTAATTGTTGCTGCCTACTTTGCTAATTTACTAAATGTATATGTGTATTTTGCTATCTTATTTGCTATAATGCTTTCTTTTACACAAGTTCTGCTTTCTATTCGTAAAAGAAAAAATGCAGAAAAAAACATTCACGAAACTTCAAAAAAAGCTATAAAAACTTATCCTTATGCTACACACTACGAAAAAAATTAGCTTTTGGACTATTGTATTATTTTTTGCCTTTTCTTGCAGAACTTTTAGAGAACTGAAAAATTTGTCTCAATGCGATTTCACAAGTGCAGGTATTGATAATTTACGTTTGGCAGGTATCAATTTACAAGAAAAAACCGATATTAGCGAAGTCGGGGCTTTGGATATAGC
>JANWZC010000043.1 GCA_025054975.1 Raineya sp. | reverse complement strand
CATTAAGCCAAATAGTGAAATTCGTTTGCAGTATGTTTTGCAATTCAGTAGTAAAAGCCTCAAAGTTTTGCCAAAGGTTTTTTCTGTGTTCATTCCACGTAAGAAACTCCTTTGCAGTAGTGAGTTCGGTTGCTATTGCCTCAAAGGGTTCTAAATAACCTTGTGCATTGAATTGTAATGACATAAGAGATAATAAAATTTCTCTTGAATGTTATGCAAATAAAAATGCACTTACAAAACAGACTTTGTAAGTGCTTGATATTCAAGCGTTCCCGAGAGGAGTCGAACCCCTAACCTTCTGATCCGTAGTCAGATGCTCTATCCAGTTGAGCTACGGGAACAAATTTGGATTGCAAAGATAAAATCTCTTTGTCAATTTTCCAAATCTTAGACTTTAATTTTTACATCAACACCATTGGGAAGTTCTAATTTCATCAAAGCATCTACAATTTTAGGGCTTGTTGAATAAATATCAATCAAGCGTTTGTAGGTGCAAAGTTGAAACTGCTCACGAGACTTTTTATTTACGTGAGGAGAACGAAGTACAGTAAAGATTTCCTTACGCGTAGGCAAAGGAATAGGACCACTCACTACTGCTCCATTATCTTTTACGGCTTTCACGATTTTTGCCGCTGAAATATCCACCAAATTGTGGTCGTAAGATTTGAGTTTAATTCTAATTTTTTGTGTCATTGCTTTTTAGATTTTTTAGATACACGTTTGTACCTTATAAAAGACGCATTTTTCAGAAAAGCAGTTTTGGAAAGCGTCATTTATTCCCAAAACTGCTATTTTATTGCACACCGACAAGATGTTTAGTTATTAGCTTTTGCTCCCCTCACTTCTGCAATTATTTTCTCTGCAATATTTTGAGGTACGAAATCATAATGCGAGAAAGTAAGTGTAGCAGAAGCACGTCCCGAAGAAATAGTACGCAAAGTTGTTACGTAACCAAACAATTCTGCTAATGGCACATCGGCTTTAATAATTTGAGCCCCTGCTTTGGTTTCCATTCCCTTCATTACGCCACGTCTGCGGTTCAAATCACCTGTAATAGGTCCTGTAAATTCTTCAGGAGTAACAACTTCCACCGACATAATAGGCTCTAAAAGCCTAGGAGATGCTTTTTTTGCCGCTTCTTTGAATCCTAAGGAAGCAGCCATTTCAAAGGAGAAAGAATCAGAGTCTACTTCGTGATACGAACCATGGAACAGACGTACCCGCATAGAATCCACAGGATAACCTGCCAAAGGTCCGTTTTTCATTGCCGTCTCAAAACCTTTCTGTACAGCTGGAATAAACTCCTTAGGTATTACTCCACCTACAATTTCGTTAATAAACTCTAAACCAGGCTTGCCATCTTCACGAGGACCAATCTCAAACACGATATCTGCAAATTTACCACGCCCCCCTGTTTGCTTCTTGTATACTTCTTTATGTTCAACAGTAGTAGTAAGAGCCTCTTTGTAAGCTACTTGCGGAGCTCCTTGATTTACCTCTACCTTAAACTCACGTTTCATTCTATCAAGGATAATCTCCAAGTGCAATTCTCCCATTCCACGCAAAATAGTTTGCCCTGTTTCTTGGTCTGTGTAAAGGCTCAAAGTAGGGTCTTCTTCAAGAAGTTTGGCAAGAGCATTACTCATTTTATCCAGGTCTGCACTGGTTTTAGGCTCAATAGCGTAACCAATCACAGGCTCGGGGAAAGTCATTGCTTCAAGTACAATAGGATTGTTTTCATCGCAAAGCGTATCTCCTGTTTTGATGTCTTTGAAACCAACCCCTGCACAAATATCACCTGCTTCCACCCTGTCAATGGGATTTTGTTTGTTTGCATGCATTTGCATGAGACGTGAAATACGTTCTTTCTTTCCTGTACGCGTGTTGAGGACATACGAACCTGCTTCCAAAGAACCTGAATACACGCGGAAGAAACACAAACGTCCTACGTAAGGGTCGGTGGCTATTTTGAAAGCAAGTGCTGCAAAAGGCTCATTAACATCGGCTTTGCGTTCAACTTCTTGTTCTGTTTCGGGATGTTTGCCTTTTACAGGAGGCAAATCCAACGGAGAAGGCAAATATGCACAAACAGCATCTAACAGAGCTTGTACTCCCTTGTTTTTGAAAGCCGAGCCGCACATCACGGGCTGCATTGACATATCAATGACAGCCCTACGAATAGCAGCACGAATTTCATCAGGAGTAATAGAGTTAGGATCTTCAAAGAATTTTTCAAGCAAATGGTCGTCGTAAGAGGCTACTGCTTCAATAAGATTCTGGCGCCAAAAACTCACCTCTTCTTGAATTTCCGCAGGAACAGGAACTATCTGATAAGTTTTTCCTTCGTCATGTTCGTTCCAAATAATACCTTGATTTGTAATTAAATCAACAACTCCTTTGAAAGTGTCTTCGGCACCGATAGGCACTTGCAAAGGTACAGGATTACCTCCCAAATTCTCCTTGATTTCTTTAACAGCCTTGAAAAAATCTGCTCCTGCTCTATCCATTTTATTCACAAAACAGATACGAGGAACACGATATTTGTCCATTTGCCTCCATACAGTTTCAGATTGAGGCTGAACACCCGCTACTGCACAGAACAAAGCAATTGCTCCGTCTAATACACGCAAGGAACGCTCTACTTCTACGGTGAAATCTACGTGACCAGGGGTATCAATCAAGTTGATGGTGTATGTTTTAGATTCAGGAGTAACTTCTCCTTGTACGGTAGGATAATTCCAACGAGTAGAAGTAGCTGCTGAGGTAATTGTAATACCGCGTTCTTGCTCTTGTTCCATCCAGTCCATAGTGGCGGCACCCTCGTGTACCTCACCAATTTTGTGAGTTTTGCCTGTGTAGTACAGGATACGCTCAGAGGTGGTTGTCTTTCCTGCGTCAATGTGAGCAGAAATACCAATATTTCTGAGATATTTTAAGTCTGCCATAATTATAGGTTGTTAAAGAAATCAGTAAAATATCGTTAAAACTTGAAATGTGAAAATGCTTTATTAGCTTCAGCCATTCGGTGAGTGTCATCCTTTTTCTTGACAGCGGCACCTTCACCTTTGGAAGCGGCAATAATTTCATTTGCCAAACATTCCATCATGGTTTTGTCATTACGCAAACGAGCATACTTGATGAGCCACTTGATACCCAAAGAAATTCTTCTTTCAGGGCGAACTTCCGTAGGAACTTGAAATGTCGCTCCACCCACTCTGCGACTTCTCACTTCTACACTGGGCATCACGTTATTCAAGGCTCTTCGCCATACTTCCAAGCCATCTTCTTTGGTTTTTTCACTCACCAAATCAATAGCCCCATAAAAAATTTTATACGCAAGGCTCTTTTTGCCTCGCATCATCAGATTATTTACAAACTTGGTTACCAAAGTATCTTTGTACTTAGGGTCAGGTAATACGTATCTTTTAGGTGGTTTTGACTTTCTCATAATCCAACAGATTTTAAAAGTTACTCAACCGAAACTCTATCGGCTGTTTGCTTCACTAAAAAAATAGGAATTATTTTTTACCTTTGGCTGCGGTTTTACCTGCGGCAGGTTGTGATTGCTGACCAGGTTTAGGACGCTTCGCTCCGTACTTAGAACGTCTTTGACGGCGGTTGGCTACGCCTGCGGTATCCAAAGCACCACGTACTATGTGATAACGAACACCGGGCAAATCTTTCACCCGACCCCCACGAACAAGCACAATAGAATGCTCTTGTAAATTATGTCCTTCGCCAGGTATGTAAGCAATTACCTCTTGCTGATTTGAAAGACGTACTTTGGCAACTTTCCTCAAAGCAGAATTAGGCTTTTTAGGCGTAGTTGTATAAACTTTGGTACATACGCCTCGCTTCTGCGGACACCCGTCAAGGGCAGGCGATTTGGATTTTGTCTTTTTCGCCTCTCTTCCTTTTCTCACTAATTGCTGTATAGTAGGCATTTATTTCAAGTTTTTTAGACCTTTTTCAATTTTGAAGTGCAAAGGTATGAAAAACATTTTTATCCACAAAATTTTTTCTGAAAAATAATTTTTAAGCCTTTGTAAATACTGAGGTTCTGATTGAGAAGATAAAAAACGAACAGTCTTTTCAATAAATCTAACTATTTCCTCTGAACAACACAGATTGCAGTACAACTTCCTCAGTTGTACTCTGATTGACTGCAAATGCCTCTTCAGATATAAACGCACAAGAATTCAGATTAAGCAGTAAAAATTGCCGTAAATCAGCAGAGAAGAAGCATACAAAGGCATTTAAGAAAGCCAACTTTCAAAAAGTTTTATAAAAATCTATAACTTTTTTTGTCAAATTGCATTTTATTTTGTAGGATTGTTTGCAAAATCATTTAAAACCTTTAACCGATAGTCCTATGTCGCAAGAATATGCAGAATTACACGTAGAAGGTAAAATTTACAAGTTGCCCGTAGTACGAGGCACAGAAGGCGAAAAAGCCATTGATATTTCTAAATTACGTGACGAAAGTGGCTTTATCACCTTAGATGTAGGTCTGAAAAATACAGGTACTACGCAAAGTGCAATTACATTTATTGATGGCGAAAAAGGGATTTTACGCTATCGAGGTTATCCCATAGAGCAGCTTGCCGAATATTCAACGTTTTTGGAAGTTGCTTTTTTATTGATTTACGGCTACCTCCCCAAAAAAGATGAGTTGGATAGGTTTGTTCATGAAGTACGTACCCATACAATGGTCAATGAAGACATGCGTAAAATCTTTGACGGCTTCCCCGTCAATGCTCATCCTATGGGCGTACTTTCAGCATTAGTAACTTCACTTTCAGCATTTTATCCCAAAGCCGTAGGTCTGGATATAGAAAAGGAAAAAGAATATTTAGATTTGACTATCATTCGTATTATTGCCAAATTACCTACCATTGCAGCTTGGTCTTATAAAAATTCGCAAGGACATCCTGTCAATTATCCCAAAAATAACCTGGATTATTGCTCTAACTTCTTGTACATGATGTTTAGCTTGCCTCCCATTGAGCCTTATGAGGTTAATCCAGTGGTGGCAAAAGCTTTGGACAGGCTACTTATTCTCCACGCTGACCATGAACAAAACTGCTCTGCTTCTACGGTACGTTTAGTGGGCTCTTCACATGCAGGTTTATATTCGTCTATTGCCGCAGGAATTGACGCCCTCTGGGGACCTCTACACGGAGGAGCTAATCAAGAAGTAATTGAAATGTTGCAGGAAATTTATGAAGCAGGAGGTAATGTAAGGCAATTCGTAGAAAAAGCCAAAGATAAGAACAGCGGATTTCGTTTAATGGGCTTCGGACACAGAGTCTATAAAAATTTTGACCCCCGAGCCAAAATCATTAAAAAGACTTGTGATGAAGTTCTTACGGCTCTCAATATCAAAGACCCACTTTTAGATATTGCCAAAGAACTCGAATATGTTGCCTTAAACGACCAATACTTCATTGATAGAAAGCTCTATCCCAATGTAGATTTTTATTCAGGAATTATCTACAAAGCTATTGGTATTCCTATCAATATGTTCACGGTGATGTTTGCCTTAGGACGTTTGCCCGGCTGGATTGCCCAATGGTTAGAAATGCGTAGAGCCAAAGAACCTATCGGCAGACCTCGCCAAGTCTATATCGGTGAAACAGCCCGCGATTATGTACCCATAGATAAGCGTTAATCTATTCTTAATCCCGCCCTCTCTGTACAAAAGAGAGGGCTTTGTGCGAATTGATGGTCAGTTTTTGGAAATTTTTGTCAAAACCCTTAAAAATTTTTTACCAATGCCCATAATCTTTCCTGAAAGACTTAAACCTTTTGAAGCCAAGTTGCTTCAAAGCGAAACCATTGCTATACGTCTTAATTTGCAAGAAGGTTCGCACTTAGAGCCTTGGCAAAGTAGAATAGGAGGTATGCCTTTTTTGCCGAAAGGAGTAGAATATCCTAAAAACGCAGAAGGGCAGTTCTTGTATTTGCTGGCTCAAATCAATTTTGAGGAAGTACCACCTGTTTTAGAACATTTGCCCCGAAAAGGTATTTTGCAGTTTTATATTGCTGATGATGATAGCTACGGTATCAATTATGACAACCTTTCTGACCAACAAAATTTTAGGATTCTTTTTTTTCCTGAAATTGATAAACAAAACTATCAACGCGAATTGCCTCGTTTAGAAAAACCTGAGTCTTCTCCTCTGTTTGAACCGCTCAACCCACTTGCCATATCTTTTGAAACTCGCAAGGAAATTGTAGGTTTTCAAGATTACCGAATAGAGGAGTTTCTGGGAAAAGACTATGAAACTTTTGAAAGTATCTTGTACGAGTATAGCGATGAATATCTTTGGCTCAGTAAAGAAGTGGATGGACTTTTGGATATTTGTAAAATAGGTGGTTATGCGAGTTTCACCCAAGAAGACCCCCGAAAATATGATGAAAGTTTGAGAAAGTATGATTTTTTACTCCTCCAACTCACCAGCAACGATTATATTCAGTGGGGGGATATGGGCGTAGGAGGATTTTTTATAAATTCCGATAAACTCAAACAACAAGATTTTTCAGATATCCTTTACTCGTGGGATTGTGCATAATTAAAAATATGTTTCAAGTTTGTTGAGAACTCTCTGAACCGAATACTCATTACTCAATACTCTGTACTCATTACCCTGTACTACTATGCGAATAGCTCTAATAGGTTACGGCAAAATGGGCAAAGAAATAGAAAAAATTGCCCTTGAACGCAAGCATAACATTAGTTTTCGGATAGATAAGGAAAATGCAAGCGAAATAATACAAATTTCTCCGCAAAACACTGATGTAGCCATAGAATTCACTACCCCTGAAAGTGCTTTTGGAAATTTGCAGAATTTGCTTTCGCAAAAAGTTTCAGTAGTCTGCGGCACAACAGGGTGGTTAGAAAAACGCCCTGAAATTGAAAATTTGGCATTGCAAAATGAAGTAGCTTTTTTGTATGCCTCTAATTTCAGTTTAGGAGTGAATTTGTTTTTCAAACTCAACGAATTACTTGCTCAAATGATGAGCCAACACCCTATTTACCAACTGCTCTTGGAAGAGATACATCACACTGAAAAGAAAGATGCCCCCAGCGGTACAGCTATTACACTTGCAGAAGGGATTATACGAAATTATCCTCAAAAAACAAGTTGGCAAAATTATCTTTCGGAAAAGGCAAATGAAATTAGTATCATTTCTAAACGTGAGCCTAATGTGCCAGGTACGCATATTGTTCGTTATCAAAGTGATATTGATTGCATTGAAATCAAGCATGAAGCCTATTCACGCAAAGGTTTTGCGTTAGGAGCAGTGCTTGCAGCAGAATTTATTGCAGGCAGAAAAGGAATTTTTTCTATGAAAGACGTTTTGGCATTAGGTTAGGGCAAAACGGAAAATATTGAAAAAAATCATAGAAAGCCCAATAGAAACTGGTAACGTAAGAACCCACGCCAAAGCAATACTACGAACCGTGGCAGGTTGTAAGTTTTTTACGCCGTTAGTGGCAATCATAGTGCCTGCCACTCCCGAAGAAAGAATGTGCGTTGTACTTACAGGTAAGCTGTAAATAAAAGACGAAAAGCCAATAGTCATTGTAGCTATCAGCTCTGCTGATGCCCCTTGTGCATACGTAAGATGTTGTTTGCCAATTTTCTCACCGATAGTTACTACAATCCTTCGCCAACCTACCATAGTACCAATTCCTAAGCTCAATGCAATAGCTACAATTACCCAAGTAGGAGCAAAATCCGTAGTTTCTTTCTTAAAAGATGTGAGAGCAGGTTTAACTTTTTTTTCTAAATCAGGCTCTTTTTTGTAGATTTCTTTCAACTTTTTTTCAATTTTAATAATACTCTTGCGAATTTCTTTGCGGTCGGCGAGTTCTAATTTTTCTTTGGCAAGTAAAGTGTTCAACTTTTTTCGTTCTTCGGCAATAGGTTCAAAAGTGGCTTTGGGATAGTCTCGGGCAATAATTTCAATTTTCTCTTCAAAAATACCAAAGGCTTGTTTATAGTCTTGAACGGAATTAGCAGGATTGAGAGCATACTGAGCAGGTAAAATACCAATGAGTACAAGCATCAGCAAGCCCACTCCTTTTTGTCCGTCATTAGAGCCGTGAGAAAAACTTACTCCTGAACAAGTCAGAATTAGAATTGCCCGAATCCAAGCAGGTGGAGGATTATCCCCATCAGGGGCTTCAAAGATTTTTTGATTTCTTACGCTTTTACGAAGTAATGTCATCAGGATTGCCGCTAAACTCAAACCTATCATTGGTGAAAGCAGTAAAGACAAACCTACTTCCGAAGCCTTATTCCAATTCACACCCCCAACCCCCGAATAAGCAATACCTACTCCCAAGATAGCTCCAATAAGTGTATGCGAACTAGAAGCAGGTATTCCCAAGTACCAAGTACCAAAATTCCAAACTATCGCTGAACAAAGCATAGCCAGCACCATTGCCATACCCAACCAAACATCATCTTGCAAAAGAGCATCTGTGGGCAAGAGATTGATAATTCCTATGGCTACGCCTATGCCCCCGAAAAATACTCCTGCAAAATTCAAAATTCCAGAAAGAACTACTGCCGTACGAGGAGGTAAGGTTTTGGTATAAATTACAGTGGCTACTGCGTTTGCCGTATCGTGAAAACCGTTGATGAATTCAAAAAAAAGCACCAAAACAACACTAATTATAAGCAAAACCAACAAAGGTGTAGATAGTGTTTCAAGCATGGAGTTAATATTTTGGTTTCGGGCACAAAGCTAATAAAAGATTTTTGCTTGATGTGTTAAAAGATTGCCACAAATGAATTTTTAATAAAAATTTAATTTTTAGGTATATTTCAGGTAAAACTTGCCGAAGGTATAACTATTTTGCTATCACCTTTACCTGTTTTTTCTACACTAATTTTTGTATGGATTCGCTCTTTGATTTCTGCCAGATGTGAAATAATTACAATGGTTTTTCCTTCATTTTGCAAAGTTTCCAAAACATTCAGAGCAATGTCTAGGGTGTTTGCATCCAAAGTGCCAAAACCTTCGTCTATGAACAGCATACCAATTTCAATGTTTTTACTTGCCATATCTGAAAGTCCCAAAGCCAGAGCCAAACTTACCAAAAAGGTTTCTCCCCCTGAAAGCGTACTAACTTCACGTACATTATTTGCCTGAAATCTATCTACTATGCATAAGTCCAAAGATTTTTTATTGTCTTCATTTAATCTTTGAAGCTGATATCGCTCAGATAACTTCTGTAAATGTACGTTAGCCCTTTTAATAAGATGTTCCAAAGTAATACTCTGAGCAATGCGAGCAAATCTATCTTTGGGTTCTGCTAAAATTTTTTTCAATTTCTCCCAATGCCTCAGATACTTGCTTTGTTTTTCAATTTCGTTTTGTAGTCTATTGTATTCTTGTTGATTTTTCTGATTATTTGCTAATTTTTCTTGGATACTTCCTAATTCTTTTTGGTTTTCAGCCTGCTGATTTTCTAGGCTTTCTTTTTCTTGTTTAAGTTTTTCCGAGTCTATTTCGTTAGCAAATTCTCGCTTTATTTCTTGCAACTTTTCTTCTCTATCCCGAAGTAAAGACTGAATCCTATGGAGATGTATCTCGTAGTTAGCAATTTCTTTTTGGTACTCCTGAAAGGTTTCTACGGGTAGAATTTTAGTTTCTAATTCCTCAATACTTTTCAAATCCAGTTCTTCAATTGATTGTTGAAGTTGCGTTTCTATTTGATTTTTTTCATTTTTTTCTTTTTCTAAATCCGATGCAATTTGTTTGCTTTGGGCTTTGATGGTGGTAATTTTGTCTTCTATATCACGGCAATTATTTTTAATTTCTTCAATATTTTTTTCAAATCGTTGATGTGTAGCTTTGAGTTTCTTGATTAAGTCATCAACGCTTTCAAAGGGAATATCAGGCAGTAATTTTCTACATTCATCTATTTTTGAGTATATACTTGTTTGATTTTCCTTGATTTCTTCTTGCAAATCTTGTATGTAAGCATTTTTATCTAAAATTTCATATTCTGCCTCCAATGCGAAAATTTCATACTGAATTAGTTCTTTTTCCTCTCTTTTTTGACAAACTTCCGCTAATCTTGTTTCAAGTAATTTTTGCTGTTGTTTGTGGTTTTCAATGATTTTTGCAAGATTATTCAGAGAAAAATCTTTAAGCGGCAAGCGTTGAATTTCTTGTTCAATGTTTTCTTGAAGTTTTTGTATTTGACTTTCAAGATTAGATATTTGGCTTTGCAAAAATTCGGATTGATTTTTTTGGGCTTTTTCTTGCAAATTTTTTAATCTTTCTTTGGCTTCTTTGAGTTTTTTTTCACTTTCAGAAATATTGGTAACAGGCAAGTTTTCAGCATAAGGGTGATGTAGAGAGCCACACAAAGGACAAGGTTCGTTGGGTTTTAATTTTTTGCGATATTCTTCAAGGGAAACTATCTTCTCTTCAAATGCAACTTTTTCTTGATAAAAACTTATCTGATTTTCAGTTTCTTGAATATCTACTTTGAGTTTTTGTAATTCTTGGGAAGTTTCTTGATATTTTATTTGTGTTTTTTCGAGGTCTTCTTGAATAGTTTGGAGGTTATTTTGTTTTTCTTGCAAACTTTGGAGAATCAGTAAAATTTCTTGTGCTTTGTTAAATTGTGCAGAAAGTGCTGTTTCTTGATTTTGCCTTAAAAATTGTTCAATTTTTTGGAGATTATTTTTACCTGATTCTATTCGTTGCTGATTTTCCTCTAAAGACCGACTTGCAGACCACTTGTTTGAGAGCTTGTTTGTGTGTTGTTGGAGTTTTTTTTGATTATCTTCAATAAATTTCTGTTTTTCTTGTTTCTGAGTCTCTAAAATTTGCAGTTTTTGTTGTAGGGGTTGAATTTGCTCGCTGATGATTTTTTCAATTTTTTCTTGTTGTTGTAAAAACTCTTTTTGTTTTTCTTGTGCTTGCAAGAGTTGATTTTTGAAGTTTTCAAGCTGTTTAGCTGACTCAACTATTTGTACTTCAATTTTTTGTATTTCTTTTTCTTTTTCAGTTGTTTTAGAAAGTAGTTTTTTAAGCGTATCCCATTGTGCGTGGAGAGGGGTAGTTTTTTCGTGCCATTGACATAAATCTCTTTTTTTCTGAATTTCTGCCTGATAAGCCAATTGTCTTTGCTCTTCGCTCTTTAATTTTTCAATTTCATTTTCAATTTTCTTGATATTTTCTGCTAATCTGATTTGTTCATCAAGATTTTCTAATTTTTCTTTTATGCTTTTGTTGGCGTTTTTAAGTTTTTCTTGCTTTTCTATCAAATTTTTGACCTCCTCTTCAGAAAGACAGGCAAGACGTTGTAAATCATTTTGCAAATTTTTCAATTTTTGTTCTTCGGTTTTGTGGCGTTCATAAACATTTTCAGCGATTTTATTGTAAATTTCACCATTAGTAAGTTTTTCCAGAATAGCGGTTTTCTCTGTTTCCTTTGATTTCAAGAACTTATCAAACTCTCCTTGTGCAAGCATTACAGAACGGGTAAATTGCTCAAATTCAAGTTTTATGATGTCCTGTATAGCCTTACGAGCTTTTTCTGTGGTATTTTTTTGTACCAAACTTTTGCTACTATCTTGGTAGTCAATAAGCCAAGTTTCTGTTTCAAATTTACCCTTTTTATTTTTCTTTGCGTGCCATTTTGCAGTAAATTTATTACCACTAACCTCAAAATCAACTCTTACGTAAGCCTCATTTTCATCAGTGGAAACAACTTTTTCAGCAACATTCTGACTATGCTCTTTTGTTGCACTATACAAAGCCAACAAGATAGAATTAAAAATAGTACTTTTTCCTGCACCTGTATCACCTGTTACCAAAATAATTCCTGCGTTTTTCAAAGATTCTTGGGTGAAATCTATAATATGTTTGCCTCGCAAAGATTGAATGTTACAAATTTCCACTGAAAGAATTTTCATATATATTCAGTTTAGAAGGTTCAGATAGGTATCTCGGTAACGAATTTCAAACATTCTTTGAGCCTCACGGCTGTTCCAAACTTTGGGAAATAAAGTGAGTTCAGGTAAATTCTGAGCAATTTCGCTCAAATTATTATCTTTTACAAGTTGGCAAAGCGTTTGAGCAATAAACTGACAACACTGCAAAGGCTCACGAATAACTTGTTCTTCGGCAAAACGAATAACAATCCATCCTTTTTCTGTAAAAAACGCATTGCGAGGTTCATCAGAGCCTATGGTATGAATAGGTTTTCCCCGAAAACCATAAGGTTCGTCAATTTCAATATCCACGAAAAGATTATGTTTTCGGTTCAGTAAGGCAAAGTCGGGGAAGTAAAAATTTTCACCTATTCGCAAGGCTACATCAGTATAAATTTGTTTGGGGAAGTATTTTTGCAAGTATTTCAGAAAATAGACTTCGCTTTTACCTTTATTTTCATTGAACTGGTTTTCAGGCTCTTGTGGGTTAGAAAAATTACCTACATATACCAAAGGGTAACTTCTGAAAGTGGCAATAGATTTCTTTTCTGTGGCAATATTCTTGGATAAAAATATTGCCAACACTCCAATACCAACTATGAGTGCTATGAGCATTTATTCAATTACAATACGAGCCTGTGAAGCCTTATTACTTTTGATTAGTTTGACTTTATACCCTTTCTGCGATTGCCAAACTTGCATGGTGTCGTTGGTTTGTTTGGCATTGCCATAACGCAAATTGTAGTAAGTCGCAAAATCTTGAATAAAACTTTCTACACCATTCACAATGGCAAGCACTTCAAAAGCCTTAATTTTTTGGTTTTCATCGTAGCGATAAGTAACATCTACCATATCTTCATCAACGTCAAAAGTATATGTGATGTACTTTTGAGAAGGATTATCTTCAAGTATTTTGGCTTTTTCTTTTGCTTTTATGCTATCCAGAGGCATTCCAAAGTCAAAACCTCGTAAAACTCCTTCTTTTCGCTTATTCATCACAATTTTGACCCATTCTCCCAAAGTATCCAAAGGGACATTCGTTTCCTGAAAAACAGGTTGATTATTGTGGGAAGGGTTTTCTTTTTTTTCACAGGCATTTGTCAATAGCACTACCGAAAAGCAAACTGCACAAAAATATTTCATAAAGTTGAAGTTTTTACGCCATAGTCATAGCGGCAAGTAAATCGGCTTGGGTAATAATATGTACTTTGTTTTCTTCATCGCGTACCAAAAGAGCTTTATTGTCTTTATCAATAAGTGAAGCTAACACGTCAAGCGAATTATCCAATCCCACGAACTTAAAAGGAGGATTCATGACTTCTCTTACGGGAGCATCTTTGATTTCAGGATTTTCAATAAGTTTTTCTAAGATTTTAGAGTCAATCAAGCTACCTATGATATGTTCGCCTTCCGTAACAGGCACTTGTGAAATACCTTCTTTGGTGAGTATGCGAATAGCTTGTGCTACGGTCTGATTAGCCTCAATAGTGAGCAATCTATCTTTTCCGTTTCTACTCTTAATAATGTCGCGAGCCGTAGCAAATTCTGCCTCTAAAAAGCCGTGGTTTTTCATCCATTCGTCATTGTAGATTTTGTTAAGATAACGTGTGCCGTGGTCGGGCAAAATAACTACCATAACATCGTCATCTTTGAGATGTTCTTTGGCATATTCCAAAGCACCAAATACCGCTGCCCCACAAGACCAACCCACAAAAAGTCCTTCCTCACGAGCCAAACGGCGAGTCATCAGAGCAGCATCTTTATCGGTAACTTTAATGAACATATCAATCAAATCAAAATCAACGTTTTTGGGCAAAATATCTTCCCCAATACCCTCAGTGAGGTAAGGATAAATTTCATTTTCATCAAAAATACCTGTTTCCTTGTATTTCTTGAACACCGAACCATACGTATCAATGCCCAACGTAAAAACTTCGGGCTTACGTTCTTTAAGATACTTGGAAACACCACAAATTGTACCTCCTGTACCCACACCTGCCGCATAATGCGTAATTTTCCCTTCGGTCTGTCTCCAAATTTCGGGTCCTGTGGTTTCGTAATGAGCGGCAGTATTGGAAAGATTATCGTATTGGTTAGGATAGAAAGAATTAGGAATTTCTTTATTCAAGCGTTTGGCAACCGAATAATAAGAACGAGGGTCATCAGGCTCTACATTCGTAGGACAAACCACTACTTCTGCTCCCAAAGCCTTCAGAATATTGATTTTTTCTTGAGATTGCTTGTCCGACATTGTAAAAATACACTTATAGCCCTTGGCAATGGCTGCAAGAGCCAATCCCATCCCTGTATTACCCGATGTTCCTTCAATGATAGTGCCTCCTGGTTTCAGAATACCTGCTTTTTCAGCATCTTCAATCATTTTAATTCCTATGCGGTCTTTTACCGAATTGCCTGGATTAAAGTATTCTACTTTCGCTAAAATCGTCCCTTTGATGCCTTTATTTACTTTGTTGAGCTTTACAAGAGGCGTATTGCCGATAGCTTCTATAATAGAGTTGTAGTATTGCATAAGGAAAAAATTTGCGTTGTTGCAAGCAAAACTACGAATAAAAAGAGAAATTTCAAAATGTTGTGAGTTTTCTCATTCGTTCTGAATATCACTGACTGCTCTTTCACACTTTACGTATAACTCTTGCAACTCTTGAATATGTGCATAATGCTTTTGAGCAAAAACCTCTTCATATTGTTTTTGTAAGTTTCGGATGGTTCTTTGCAAAATCCTGAAAACTCGTGTTAGTTGTTCTTGTGTATAGATACGTGAAATGTTTTCATAACGATATTGTTGGTAAAAATCCTCTCCAATTTCTAAAATCTCTTCTGTGATAACATCTAAATGTGCTTGTTTTTGAGTGAAGTTAATAACCTGTGAAATGGTATTGATAAGGCGAGCAGTTACGGCAAAATCGTTTCTACCGTAGTGATAAATTTGGTCAAAGGCTTGGTTGATGATGCGGTCAAAACTGGCTTCGTTGAGATAGACATTGGCTGTTTTCCATTTCGTAAAGCCCACCGAAGGCATATTGGCTTGTAAAATCTCACGTACAATTTCTCCCAAATAATCAATGCAGTTGATTGCAGTGGTAGGGTCATTAACAGCAGGGGAAATCGCTTTCAAAGCGATATCTACCATTTGTCTCACACCGAAATGTATGTCTTGATGATAACTCCGAAACTTACCTATTTCAAACTGCCTACGTACTTTCTGAATAATTTTTTCTTGATTTTTACTTTTTTCCTTGAAAGCCACATAAGCCAAAGGAGTATTCTGGGAAATGTAACTACCTACATCATTTACTTGCTCAATAAAATCAATTTCAGGGTATTTTTGAGAAATTTTAATCAAGTTTTCAATATCCAAAGAACGTAGATAACCGAAATTTTTACTCAGAACAGGTACTTTGTTGGGGTGTTTGGGTCTTTCATGGATTTCCTCCTGAAAAATCCAATTTTTACTCGCACTATGCACTTCGGAAATAGTGTGTAAAGCAATTTTTCTGGTGATAGAAGCGGCATTGATACTTTCGGCAATCGTAATAATAAAATGAGGCAACAGACCACCAATCAAGAAAATGCAACCATAGATAGCTACATTCAAAATAGGTTTCATGGAAGAAGGCACTTCATTTTGTTCGGCAGGAATAGCATCAATGAGCCAAAATTTCAACAGCAAACAAAAAACTACCCAACCTAAAAAAATTCCCAAAGTGATTTGATTGTAAATATTATGCGAAAGAAAATAACGCAGAATTCTTGGTGAAAATTGCGTAGAAGCAAGTTGCAAGGCTACTATGGTTATAGAATACACGGTCGCTACGATGCTGGCAAGCAAACTAGATAACAAATTGATAGCATCAATGTAGCCTAATTTATCTGTTTTGATGAGAAAGTTAGATTTTGTTGTAAAAGTGAGAATAATCACAACCAACA